>DASQHK010000717.1:0-15737 GCA_035632135.1 Bryobacterales bacterium | reverse complement strand
GCCCCGCCGCGCGCCGGCCAAGAAGTCGGCAACGAAGAAGAAGGCCGGATAGACCGTCTACTTACCCAGTAAAGTCAGCCGAAGGGTTTCCCCGAACGAGCCGGTTCCTTGAATGGCGAGGCGGCCCGTGATGTCGATCCTGCTCTGCCCGGCCGTCACTTGGGCCGGAATGACGGGAGCGCCACCAACGCGGCCCCTGTGACGTTGCGCGGGAGCAATCCAACACCATCTGGCGCAGGAGGCGCAATTCGCTTTCGGAGAGGTCAACTGGAGCTGAGGGCGGCCCGGAGGTCGCTGTCGAAACGGCGCAGTGCCTCCACCTGTTCGGATGAGGCAGGGCGTTCTCCGCCTCTGCCGACGAAGACCGGGCTGGCCGCCTTCCATACCAGCGCGGCGAAGCCGCCCTCGGCGA
Organism: Bryobacterales bacterium; assembly: GCA_035632135.1. Classification (GTDB taxonomy): domain Bacteria; phylum Acidobacteriota; class Terriglobia; order Bryobacterales; family JACQDG01; genus DASQHK01. The sequence goes on along the minus strand of DASQHK010000717.1, from coordinate 15,325 downwards.
GCAGGCCGGGCGCGCCCGGGCTGCCGAAAGCGCCGTCAGCGCGGCGCTCTACCAGGGCGACAAAACCGTCGCGTTCGAGAACGTAGTGCGTGGTGATTTCGAAAGCGGGCAACAGACGGAAACCCGCGGCGGCCAGACGCGCAATTACATCTTGTAGGGTCCCAGATCCTCGTTGTTGAGGTTCTCCAGCCACTTGCGCATCTCCTCGCTGTTGACCTTGTCGGAAACCACCCCGCTCAGCTTGGAGGATTTCAGCACTTCCTCTTCCACGTAAATGGGGCAGTCGAGGCGCAGCGCGAGCGCCAGCGCGTCGCTCGGGCGCGAGTCCACCGAGATCAGCTCGCCATTGCGCTCCAGCCAAATGAGGGCGTAGAAGGTGTCGTCTTTGAGGTCGTTGACCACGACCTTGCGGATACCGGTGCTCAAGCCGAGCAGCAGGCTCTTGATGAGGTCGTGGGTCATCGGCCGCGGGGTCGCAACTTTCTCGATTTCCAGGGCGATGGCGTTGGCTTCGTAAACCCCGACCCAAATCGGCAACAGGGAATTGCCGTTGATGTCTTTGAGAATGACGATGGGCATGTTGGTGACGGGATCCATCATCAGGCCCCGAATCTTCATTTCAACTTCCATGGACCCTCCCTCGCCGGCGAAGCCCGCAGCTTCGGCCCCACCTGGTTCCATTACATCACGCGGCGGCGGATTCCGCCACCACCTCTCCGACCAGAGAGTTGGGGCCGGCCCGGCTGATGCGCACGCGCTGGTAGCGGCCGAGCAGGCCGGCGGCAGTATCCGGCGCGGTGAAATTCACCACGCGGTTCTGGCTGGTGCGGCCGACCCACTGGCCGAGCGCCTCGTGGCGGCCCTCGACGAGCACTTCCTGCTCCGTGCCCACCTGCTCGGCGTTGCGCCGCACTTGAATCGACCGCTGCTTGTCTTGCAGGATCATCAGCCGCCGCGTTTTTTCTTCCTCGGGCACCGCATCGGCCATGACGGCTGCGGCGGTGTTTGGCCGCGGCGAATACTTGAAGGAAAAGATCGAGTCGTACTCGACCTCGTCGAGCAGGGCGAGCGTCTGCTTGAAGTCCTCTTCTGTTTCGCCGGGAAAACCGACGATGATGTCGGTGGTGATGGAGAGGGGCCGGAGCGCCTGCTTCATCCAGGCGATGCGCTCCATGTATTGCGAGCGCGTGTATTCGCGCCGCATGCCGGCCAGCACGCGGTCGGAGCCCGACTGCACGGGCAGATGCACGTGATCGCACAGCACCGGGTTCGCCTCGAGAGCCGCCACGATGCGCGGGTTGAAATCGCGGGGATGCGAGGTCGTGAAGCGCACGCGCCGCAGGCCCGGAACCTCCGCTACCCGCGCCAGCAGCTCGGCGAAGTCCCAGCCGGTGGGCGAGGGATCGCGGTAGCTGTTCACGTTTTGTCCCAGCAACTGAATCTCGGTGTAGCCGGCCGCAGCCAGTTGGCGGACCTCGGCCATAACGCTGTCGCTCGTGCGGCTGCGCTCGGGGCCGCGCGTGAACGGCACCACGCAGTAAGCGCAGTGCTTGTCGCAGCCTTCGATGATGGTGAGGTAGGCGCGGAACGGGTTGTCGCGCTTGGTGAACGGCGTGTCGAAAGTTTCGTCGGTGTCGAGGCTGAGGCCGGTGACGCGGCGGTTGCCGGTCTCAAGCTGCACGAGCAACTGCGGCAGCTTGTTGTAGCTGGCCGAGCCGCACACCAGGCCGACGTGCGGCGCCTGCTCGAAGATGCGCTCGCCCTGGTGCTGGGCCACGCAGCCGAGCACGCCGAAGACTTTTCCGCTCCCCGCCTGCCTCTTGAAATTCGAGAGGCGCGAGAAAACCTTTTGCTCCGCTTTGTCGCGGATACTACAGGTATTATAAAGAACCAAGTGCGCTTCTTCCGGGGTCGGGACCTGCGCGTAGCCCTGCGCCATGAGCGTGCCGATCACTTTCTCGGAATCGTGCACGTTCATCTGGCAGCCGAAGGTCTCAATGTAGAAGGTTTTAGCGTCCACGTTGCTTCGATTGTAGCACGGCGCCGGCGCGGGTCCGGGGTGCGCGGAGTGCGAGACCCCGACCGCGGTTTCATTTGGATCGGAGCTGGGAACTCCGGTACAATCCAAGCCGGCGCAGGAGGGTCCTCATGAGGATCGACCGACGGGAGTTTCTGAAGATCAATAAAAAGTACCTGGAAGAGAAGCTTGGCGTGAAGTTGTAGGAATATGGGAACGCTATGGCAGGATCTGCGATACAGCGCTCGATTACTCGCCAAGAGCCCGGGCTTCACCGTGGTGGCGGTGATGACTCTGGCGCTGGGTATTGGCGCCAACACGGCCATTTTCAGTATTGTCAACGCTGTATTGCTACGACCTTTTCCCTACAAAGACCCGAGCCGGCTGGTGATGCTTTCGGAAGTGGAATGGAAGAGCGGGCACACCTCCAGCGTCTCGCTGGCAAACCTGGCTGACTGGAACAACCAGAGCGCGGCGTTCGAAGACGTCGCCACCTCGCGATTCCAGTTTTTCAACCTGGCAAGCCGCCCAGGCCGCTCCGGCGAGCCAGAGGAATTCCTGGGCTACCGGGTCTCGCCGAGCTTGTTTCCGGCGCTGGGCGTGGAGGCAGCTCTTGGCCGCACATTTCTCGGGAGCGAGGGCCAGCCGGGCCGGGATCATGTGGTCGTGATCAGCCACGGCCTCTGGCGGCGGCGCTTTGGCGGCGACGCGAATCTGGTCGGGCAGACGATTGAACTGAACGGGGAAAACTGCACTGTTGTGGGCGTCATGGCGCCGGGCTTTCAGTACCCGCCGCTCACGATGGTCTACACGCCGGAGTTGTGGGCGCCGCTCGTGCCCACCGAGCAACAGGCGCACGATCGGGCAGCGCGATTCGTAACGGCGGTAGCGCGCCTGAAGGCAGGGGTGACGCTCGAGCAGGCGCAGGCGCGGCTCGACGGCGTCGCCAAGAGGCTCGGGCAACAGTATCCCGACACCAACAAAGGAAGGGGAGTGCGGATTACGCCGCTCCGGGAAAGCGCCGGGCAGAGCGCGCGGCGCGGGCTGGTGCTGCTGCTCGGAGCGGTGGGCTTCGTGCTGCTGATCGCCTGCGCCAACGTAGCGAACTTGCTGCTGGCGCGGGCTTCGGCGCGGGAGAAAGAGTTTGCGATTCGGCAGGCGCTGGGCGCGGAGCGATGGCGGCTGGCGCGCCAGTCGCTCACCGAGAGCCTGCTGCTGGCCGTGCTGGGAGGCGGGCTGGGTGTTCTGGCGGCGTGGTGGGGCGTTGGGCTCGTGAAAGCGAGTTGGATCTGGTTCAACGTTCGCGGAGCCCAGATCGCGCCGGACCCGCGGGTCCTAGCTTTCACAGCAGCGGTCTCGCTGCTGACAGGGCTGCTCGCAGGCCTCGCGCCGGCGCTGCGCGCCGCAGGGGCGCGGGCTTGGGCGGCGGGCGGCCTTCGCATCGCAGCACCTCGCGGGCGGCGCGGGGCGGTGTCGCGGCTGCTCGTAGTTTCCGAAGTGGCACTCGCGCTGGTATTGCTCATCGCCGCGGGACTGATGATCAACGGCCTGTGGCGATTGAGGCAAGTGAATCCCGGATTCCGGCCCGAGCATGTATTAACGATGCGCGTGCTGCTGCCGGAGGAGAAATACCGGACGGCAGCGCGCATTACGTTGTTCTACCAGCAACTGCTGGAGCGGATACAGTCGTTGCCAGGGGTGCAAGCTGCGGGGACCGTGTCGTCGCTGCCGCTCGGCCGGCTGGAGGAAACTGTGACCTTCCGCCTCGAAGGCTGGCCCGAACCGCCGCGCGGAGAAGAACCGGCGGTTACTTTTTCCAGGGTAGGCGGCGATTATTTCCGCGCAATGGGAATCCCGCTGGTCAAAGGTCGTTATTTCGACGAGCGCGACGGCGAAAACACCACACCGGTGACCCTCATCAACCAGGCAGCGGCGCGACGCTATTGGCCTGACGCAGATCCCATTGGGAAGCGTGTGCTGGTAGCCCGCGGCGCGTGGAACCAGATCGTGGGTGTTGTGGGCGACGTGAAGCAGCTCGATCTTGACCGGGAAGTGCGGCCGCAGATGTACCTCCTCTACTCGCAAGCGAGCGGACGCATGCGGGCCGATTACGGGACCCGCTTCATTATGCTCGTGCTGCGCACGGCGTCGGAGAACCCGTCGTCGGTTGCGGCCGCCGCGCGCAGCACCGTGTGGTCGATCGACAAAGATCAGCCGGTGGCCGATGTGCGGACCATGGAGCAGGTGGTCGCCGATGCGGTCGCCGGGCGGCGGTTCTTCCTGACGTTGCTCAGCATCTTTGCCGTGCTCGCGTTGGCGCTGGCGGCGGCCGGGATCTATGGGGTGATGTCCTACGCGGTGAGCCGGCGCACGCAGGAGATCGGCATTCGCATGGCGCTGGGAGCGCAGCCGGGCGACGTGCTGAGGCTCGTGATCAGGCAGGGGATGGTGCTGGTGTTGGCCGGCGTGGCGATCGGGCTGGTGGCAGCGCTGGCGGTGACGCGCGTCCTCGCGAGCAGCCTGTATGGCGTCAGCCCCACCGATCCGGCGACGTTTGCTGCCGTGTCAGTGTTGCTGGCGCTGGTGGCGCTGGCAGCCAGTTACATTCCCGCGCGGCGCGCAACGAAGGTTGATCCGATGGCCGCGCTGCGCAGCGAATGAAATTCACGCCCCGCGGGCCTCGCTGCGGCCGGATTGCAGAAGCTGCTGGGCGTGGCGGAGGGCGGCGGGCGTGACTTCGGCGCCGGAGAGCATGCGGGCCAGCTCCTGCACCCGCTCGTCGCCCTGGATCTCGGTCACGGTGGTGACGGTGCGGCCGGCCTTTACCTGCTTATCGACTGAGTAGTGGTGATCGGCAAAGCCGGCGATCTGCGGCAAGTGGGTGACGCAGAGCAGTTGGTAGCAGCGCGACAAGCGGTGCAGGCGGCGGCCCACCGCCTCGGCGGCGCGGCCGCCGATGCCGGCGTCGATTTCATCGAAGACCAGCGTGCGCGGGTGGCCCGCGGCGGAGCGGGGCGGCGGCTCGCCGGCCAGGCAGGTTTTGATGGCCAGGGTGATGCGCGAAAGCTCGCCGCCGGAAGCGACCAGCTCGAGCGGCCGCGGCGGCTCGCCGGGATTCGGGGAGACCAGAAAGCGCACGCGATCGACACCGCGCGGCGTCCAGCAGCCCGGCGCGGCCTCTACCGGCTCGAACTCTACCTCGAAGCGCGTGCGCTCCATGGCCAGCGCGGCAAGCTCGGTTTCTACCGGCTTCTGGAGACGCCGCGCGCCTTCGCGGCGGCGCTCGGAAAGCTCGCCCGCCAGCCGCTCGTACGCGGCGGCGAGCTTCTGCTGCTCCGCTTCGATGCGGCGAATGGAATCCTCGCTCGACTCCAGCTCCCGAAGCTGCGTCCCGACCTGCTCACCGAAGGCGATCACTTCCTCGATCGAAGGGCCGTACTTGCGCTTCAGCTTCTCGACGAGCGCCAAGCGGTCTTCGATCTGGCCGAGACGGTCGGGATTGGCCTCCAGGCGGTCCAGGTACTTGCGCAGCTCGAGCGCTGCCTCTTCGATGGTGACGCGAGCGCTCGCAAGCGACTGGGCGAGCGCGCCCAGGCGCGGATCGAAGCGGGCGAGGTCCTCGAGCGCGCGCGCCGCCGTTTTCACCTGGGCGGCCGCCGAGCCCGGCGATTCGTAAAGCGCTTCGTAGGCGCCGGCGCCGGCCTGCTCGATGCGGGCCAGGTTGGCGAGGACGCGCTTCTCCTCTTCGAGAGCGGCGTCTTCGCCGGGATGGAGCGCCGCCTGCGTAATTTCCTGATGCTGAAATTTCCAGAGGTCGAGCAGCCGCAGCTTCTCCTGCTCGCTGCGGCGCAAAGCCTCGAGATGCCGGCCGGCCTCCGCCCACTCGGCGAAAACGGCGGTCACGCGCTCGCGCAAATCCCCGACGGCGCAGAACTGGTCGAGCATGTCGAGCTGGGTGTGCGGCGAGAACAGGTCCTGCTGCTCGTGCTGGCCGTGGATGTCGCCGAGCAAGGGGGCCAGCTCGCGCAACGCCGCGAGGGTGGTGAGACGTCCATTAAGATGGACGCGCGACTTGCCGTTGGCCAGAATCTCGCGCTCGATGAGCATCTCGCCCTGCTCAAGGTCGACCGCACCGGAGCCGGCCTGTTTGAGGTCGTCCACCTCGAATGCGCCGGCCACGCGGGCGCGCTCGGCGCCGGCGCGGATCAGCTCGGGCGACGCCCGCGCGCCCAGCAGCAGCGAGAAGGCGTCCACCAGGATCGACTTGCCGCTGCCCGTTTCGCCGGTCAGCAGGTTCAGGCCGGCGTGGAACTCTACGCGTAGTTTTTCCACCACGGCGTAGCTTTCGATCTCGAGCTGGTGCAACATGGAAACTGTATTATAACGAGCCGGCGGGGACGCTCCGGGACCTTTCGGGAGCGGCGGAGGGAGACGGGGTAAACAGCAGACTATAAAGGCAGAGGCCAGATGTGTTAAATTTCAAGAGGAAGCTAAATGGAGCCATAGTAAGGAGATGAGTTGACGCTACTCAGCCCGTGGGCACTTTTGCTCCTGCAAACCAACATCCTGCAGATGATCCTGGATGCTGGCCTGGTTCCCAAGACGGTCATCGTGATTTTGCTGTTGTTTTCATTGCTCTCATGGACAATCATCCTGGCCAAGCTGAGTGTGCTGCGGACGGCGCAGCAGCGGAACACGAGCTTCCTGCGAGCGTTTCGCCGCACTCAGAAGCTGGCCGAGATGAACACTTTGGCGGCCCAGTTCCAGCCGGCGCCCCTGGCGGTGGTCTTCGAGTTCGGCTACCAGGAGGTGGAGCGGCAGGTGAACGGCAAGGGCCGCTTGCATAACATTCCGGCGCTGCAGCGGGCCATGCAACTGGGATCGGGCGAGGAGCTGACGCGCCTGGAGCGGAGCATGAGCTGGCTGGCGACAACGGCTTCTTCCACGCCGTTCATCGGGTTGTTCGGCACAGTGTGGGGCGTCATTGACGCCTTTCAGGGCCTGGGGCAGGAGGGTGGCGCCAGTTTGCGGGCGGTGGCCCCGGGCATTTCCGAAGCGCTCATCACCACCGCCTTCGGGCTGATCGCGGCGATTCCGGCGGCGATCTTTTACAACTATTTTCTGCACCGCATCAAGGAGGTCGGAGCGCGCATGGACGACTTCGGCCTGGAGTTCGTGAACCTGGCGGAGCGGAATTTCGGGGAGTAACTTGTTATGGCGTTCAGCACTCGCGGGCGGGGCGACAGCGCTCTGGCCGACATCAACGTCACGCCGTTCGTGGACATCGTCCTGGTGCTGCTGATCATCTTCATGATCACCGCGCACGTGATGGAGTACGGGGTGGACGTGGATGTGCCGCGGACGCGGCAGGTGCAGGACACCTCCAAAGAGCTGCCGGTGATCAACGTTTCCAAAGAGGGACAGATTTTCCTCAACGCGGACCCGGTCAACATCAACGAGCTGGACAAGAAGATCGAGCCGATGCTGGGCAAAGACCGGGCCGCCTACCTGCGCTGCGATAAGGAAGTGGTGTGGGAGATTCCGGTGCAGGTGATGTCGGAGCTGGAGCACGCCAAGGTGAAGGTGAGCGTGGTGACGCAGCCTCTGGAGGCCGCTCCGAAAAAGAAATGACCACGCACTTCGATCCTCTGGGGGCGAGCGAGAGCCTGCGGCGGCCGTTTCTGGGGTCGCTGGCGATGCACGCGGGCATCTTCGCCTTCTCCGTGGCCTATTCGTGGATGCTGGCGCGGGGGCACGTGCAGTTCGGCAATCCCAACGCGGTGCCGGGAGGGGCGATCTCGATCGACATGGTGAAGACCATCCCCATGACGCCGGCGCAAACGGTGGTGGAAAACCCGGTGGCCAACGACACGCGGTCGAGCGTGCCGGCGCCGCCGCCGGAGAAGGCAAAAGCAACGGAGAAAGTCGAAGAGGAAGCGACGGCCATCCCGCTGCCGGGCAGGGAGAAGAAGCAGGCTAAGGAGCGGCGGGCGCCGGAGAAGAAATTCCGCCCCTATGTGCCCTCGCGCGACAACCAGCTTTACGCCTCGAAGGGCATGGGGGTGAACACGCCGTCGTTCGGCGCGCCCCAGCAGGAGAGCTTCGGCGTGGGCATCGGCGTCGGGTCGGGCAGCCCCTTCGGCGCGTATTACGGCTGGTATGCGGACGCGCTGCAGCGCCGCATCGCCACGCAGTGGCAGCAGGAACTCACGCAACTGGACCAGAGGATTCACACCGCGCCGCGAACTGTGGTAAGTTTTGAAATCCAGCGGGACGGCAGTTTGCGCAACATCCGGTTGCTGCAGTCGAGCGGCAACTCGGCCGTGGATTATGCCGCGTTGCGAGCCGTGCACGATTCGGATCCCGTCCCGGCGCTGCCCTCCGGCCTGGCGAAAAGCTATGTGTCGACGGAAGTCTGGTTTCAACTAAGACGATGAGCGCCAAACGAGCAGCCGGCATTATGATCCTGGCGGGGGTGGCGACGGCGATCGCCATCCTGGCCCAGCAGCCCGACCTCACCCTGAAGATTACGGGCCAGCGCACCAATGTGAAGATCGCGGTACCGGACTTCCCGGGGCCGGCCGTGGCCGCCGAGGTCAACAAGACCTTCAACGAGACGCTGTGGAACGACCTGGAAAGCTCCGGCGTTTTCGAGATGGTGTCGAAGAGCCTTTACCCGACCGAGGTTCCGCAGAAGCCGGAAGACTTCAAGCCGCCCGCAGCGCCCGCGCCGGCGCCGCTGCGCCGGATGCGCAAGGGAGAAGCGCCGCCGCCCGCTCCGGCGCCGATCCGCCAGGGGCCATGGCTCACCGACTGGTCGCAGCCGCCGGTCACGGCCAACCTGCTGGCCTTCGGCTCGACGGCGGTGCAGAGCAATCAGTTCGCTCTGTTCGGCTGGCTGTTCGACGTGACCAAGAGCGATACCGGCTCGGCGTACATCTTCGGCAAGCGCTACTTCAGCTCGAACGACGCCGCTGGGGCCCGCCAGGTGGCCCACGATTTCGCCGCCGACATCCTTCAGAAGCTCGGTATGGGGCCGGGAATCTTCGGCACCCGGATCTACTTTGTCTCCAACCGGACCGGCGGCGGGCACAAAGAAATCTGGGCCATGGACTACGACGGCAGCAACCAGACGGCGGTCACGCGCTACAACTCGCTGTCGCTCAATCCGGCGGTGAGTCCCGACGGAACGATGCTCGCCTTCTGCACCTTTGCCCGCGGCCAGCCGCAGATTTTTATTCATTCTCTTGAAACGAACCGGCGGCTGACGTTCTATAATCAAGTCGCGTCCTTAAACGCGACACCGAGTTTTTCGCCGGATGGCAAGCGGATCGCATTCGCCTCATCGGCCAGCGGCCACGCGCAGATTTATATTGCTAATATTGACGGCAGCGACCTGCGGCGGATCTCGAACTCGGGGTCGATTGACATGGAGCCCAAGTTCAATCCCAAGACGGGCCATCAGATCGCGTTTGTGTCGGGGAGGAGCGGGCTGCCGCAGGTGTACCTGATGGACGTGGATGGCACCAACGTGCAGAAGCTGACGCCGAGCGGCGGGGGGGATGCGGTCAATCCCGACTGGTCGCCCGACGGGCAAAGGATCACCTTCGCGTGGACGAGAGGCTTCGAGCCCGGCAACTACAACATCTTCATCGAAGAGGTCGCGACGCAGCAATTGACACAATTGACTTACGGGGCCGGCAGAAATGAGCATCCATCCTGGGCCCCGGACGGCCGGCACATCGTGTTTTCATCCAACCGGCAGGGAGGCAACCAGATCTGGACGATGCTGGCCGACGGCAGGGACCCAAAACGATTGACCACCGCGGGCGTAAACGAATCGCCCGTCTGGGGGGCTAAGTAGGAGGAGTACAGACAGGCGGGACTGTCTGTCCCGGCGGCCGGCCCGATAGCCGGCTGGGCCGGAGCGGGCAAAGCACACAAGGGATTGTTGGTCCTGAACCTTATCTAGGAGGCGTTAAAAACGACATGGGACGTAAGCGAGAGTTGACTCTGGTACTGCTGGGCCTCTGCCTGGTATTGTTCACGGCGGCGGGTTGTAAGAAGAAAGCGCCGCCGCCACCGCCACCGCCGCCGCCGCCGAAAGCAGAAGAGGCGCCGCCGGCGCCGAGGCTGCCAACTGTTTCCTTCAGCGCGGAGCCGAGCACGATCGAGCGCGGCCAATCGTCGACGCTGCGGTGGTCCTCCACCGACGCCACTTCGGCCAGCATCGATCACGGCATCGGCACCGTGGATACAAACGGCTCGCGGGAGGTGTCGCCGGCCGACACAACGACCTACAACATCAGCGTGAGGGGGCCGGGTGGAACGGCTCGCGGCAGCGCCACCGTTACGGTGAGCGCGGCAGCGCCACCGCCGCCGCCGCCCAGGGTGACGACGAGCGCCGGCGAGGAGCTGTCGCGCCGGGTGCAGGATGCCTACTTTGATTTCGACAAGTCCGACATCCGTGCCGACGCCCGCACCACGCTGACCTCGGACGCCGACGGGCTCAAGGCCGTGTTCAACGACTTCCCCAATCTCCGCGTGGTCATCGAGGGCCACTGCGACGAGCGGGGATCGGCGGAGTACAACCTGGGCCTGGGTGACCGGCGAGCCACGGCCGCCAAGGAGTTCCTGACGCAGCTCGGCGTTGCTGCCGACAAGCTGAGCGTGATCAGCTACGGCAAGGAGCGGCCGCAGTGCACCGAGCACACCGAGGAGTGCTGGCAGAGGAATCGCCGCGTGCACTTCACGGCGAGTCAGTGATCGGATAGATCGTGGTAAGGTAAAGTACCAGGGAGGCGCCGGGCGTCAGGTTGCTGCTGATGCCCGGCGTCGGAAACCGCTGATGGGAGGTCTATCTTGCCGCGCCGACTCCTTTTGTTGTTCGTTCTAGCCGCGTGGCCGGCGTTCCCGGTCGCTAAAGAAATCCTGGAGATTCAACGAGATATTGCCCAGTTGCAGGACCAGGTGCGGTCGCTGCAGCGCTCTTTTGACGAGCGTTTTGCGGTAAGCCAGCAACTGCTTAACCAGAATCTCGAGGCCGCCACGCGTCTCAGTAATACCCTGGCCGTGCTGCAGAAGGACATGCAGGACCAGGGCAAGGTCTTGCAAGGGCCGCTGGCCAACACCAACGCCAAGGTGGATTCACTGGCCAGCCAGTTCCAGGGGCTGCGCGAGGCCGTCGACGAGATGAACTCGAAGCTGTCGAAGCTGCAGCAGCAGATCGTCGACATCAAGAACATTGTCAGCACGGTGCCGCCGCCTGCGGCCCCTGCGCCGGGGACGGCCCCGGCTCCCGGCTCGACCTCGCCCCCTTCCGCCCCGCCGGCCTCGGAGTTGTTTCGCAACGCCATGCGGGATTATCAGGCCGGCAACTACCCCCTGGCCGGGCCGGAGTTCACCCAGTATATTCAGGCTTACGGCAAGACCGACCAGGCCTCGGTGGCCCAGTTTTATCTGGGCGAGATTTTTTACCAGCAGGCTGACTTTGAGCAAGCTCAGCAGGCGTTCGACAAGGTGCTCGAACAATATCCGGAAGGAGATAAGACCGCCGACGCGCAGTACAAGAAAGGGATGTGCCTGCTGAAGCAGGAGCGGCGCGACGCGGCGGCGCGCGAGTTTCACGCGGTGATCAAGAAATATCCTGGCTCGGCGGCCGCCAAGGCGTCTGCCGAAGCGTTGAGGAGTCTGGGGCTGTCCGCCCGGCCGGCCCCAGGCAAGACCAAGTCCCGCCGCAGGTAGTTCCCCGCCGCTTCCGCGCTGCTACTTCCAGTCCGCCACAAAAATATTGAATTCGTAGCGCCCCTTGGAGTCGTGATCGGAGGCGAACACCAGCTTCTTGCCGTCGGGCGAGAACTCCGGAAACGAGGTGAAGCCTCCGAAGCTGGTGACCGGCTCGAGGTTGCCGCCATCGAGATCGGCCAGGAACAGCTCGAACTGCGGGCTGTCGCACTTGTTCTTGTTGGAAGCGAACAGAATGCGGCGGCCGTCGGGGGTGAAGGTGGGGGCGAAGCTGGCGCAGCCGAAATCGGTGATGCGGCGGGCGTGGCTGCCATCGGCATCAGCAATATACAGCTCCATCTTCATAGGGGTGGTGAGGCCCTGGGCGAGCAGCTTCTTGTAGGCATCGAGCGCCTCGGGCGTCTTGGGATGGTTGGCGCGCCAGACGAGTCTCTTGCCGTCGCGGGAGAACACTGCGCCGCCGTCGTAGCCGGTCTCGTGGGTGAGCTGCCGGCGGCCGCCGCCGTCCAGGTTCATCGACCACAGGTCGAGGTCGCCTGAAGCAAGCGAGGTGTAGACGATCCGGCGCGTTTTCCAGTTGACGGTAGCCTCGGCGTCGTAGCCGGGGTCGCTGGTGAGCCGGCGGATGATGCGGCCGGCGTCAGTGGCGAGGTAGAGGTCGTAGCTCGGATACACCGCCCACACGTAGCCGTGGCTGCGGTCGGCCGGTGGCGGGCAGGCCGCTCCGGCGGCGTGCGTGGAGGCGTAAATGATGTGCTGGTTGTCGGGCAGAAAGTAGCCGCAGGTGGTGCGGCCCTGGCCCGTCGAGACGCGGTGCACGCCCGAGCCATCGGCGTTCATGATATAGATCTGGTCGCATGCCGCGCCATCGCGCGTAGATTGAAAGATCAGCCGCTTGCCGTCGGGGGACCAATACGCCTCGGCGTTTTGCCCGCCGAAGGTGAGCTGGCGGAGGTTCGAGAGGTGCTCGGCGGCCCGGGCCGGGGCCAGCAGGCAAAGGGCCAGTAAAGTGGCTTTCCTCACAGTAGACATTTGGTATTCCGGGCCGGATCGTTCATAATAACAGCAGCCAGTTGGAGCCCGGTGAGGGCGCGTACCCTCCGAGCCTGGCACCACATATTGTGGTGTCATGGTAAACTATACAAAATAAGGCAGCTAAAATGCTTTACACCCAGGCTGTGTGCGGGTAGGATGTTTGCGGACGGCTCGGGTGGAAGCAGGATCGTTGCGGAAGGAAGCATTGTGCTCAAACTGAAAAAAGTCGAATTGGCGGGCTTTAAATCGTTCTGCGAGCGCACGGAAATGCAGTTCAACGGCGGCGGCGTCGCGGGCATTGTGGGGCCGAACGGCTGTGGCAAATCGAACCTGAGCGATGCCATAAGCTGGGTGCTGGGCGAGCAGTCGGCGAAGCTGCTGCGCGGCACGCGGATGGAAGACGTGATCTTCAACGGCACGCGCGATCGCAAGCCGCTCGGGATGGCGTCGGTGACGCTGACACTGATCGACCCCGAGGTGTTCTTCTACGAGCAGGCGAGCGCGGCCGGAGGCACCGGTTCTGCGAACGGCGAAGCAGTTGCCGCCGGTCCCAACGGGGGCGGCGAAAATGGCGCCGGCCACGCCAAGAAACATGGCGGCGAGCGGCCGGGCGAGATCGTGGTCACGCGGCGGCTGTTCCGCAGCGGCGAGAGTGAGTACCTTCTCGACGGCCACATCTGCCGGCTGCGGGACATTCAGGAAATCTTCATGGGGACCGGGCTGGGCCCCGAGAGCTACGCCATCATCGAGCAGGGGCGGATCGGGCAGATCTTGAGTTCGCGGCCGCACGACCGGCGGGCGGTGGTGGAGGAGGCCGCGGGCATCACCAAGTTCAAGACGAAGAAAAAGCTGGCCGAGGCGAAGCTCGAAAGCGCGCGGCAGAACCTGGCGCGGGTGAGCGACATTCTGGAAGAAGTCAGCCGGCAGGTGAACTCGCTGAAACGGCAGGCGGCCAAAGCGCGGCGCTATGAAGAGCTGCGCCGCGAGATGACGGCGAAGCTGACCGTGGTGCTGGGCAGCCGCCACCGGGAGATGGAGAGCCAGGCGGTGCAGTCCGCGCTCGACATGAACCTGGCGACGGAGGAGTGCCGCAGCCGCAGCGAGCGCGTGGAGCGGATGGAGGCCGAGCACGCTGCGGCGCAGAAGGAAAGCTTCGACATTGAGACGCGCCTGCAGCAGAGCCGGGAGGCATTCTCGAACGCGGCGATGGAGACCGACCGGGCGCGGCAGAAGATGGAATACCAAGCCCGCCTCGCCGAAGAAAACGGCGGACGCATCCAGCAGGCGCAGGGCGAAGTGGCGGCCATCGAGCGGCGCCTGGAGAAGCTGGGCGGCGAGGTGGAGGCCGAACGCGCGAGCGTGGAGCGGCTGGCGGCGGAGAGCGACGGCTCACGCGAGCGGCTGGCGGCCAAGACCACCGAGCTAGACGCGCTGCAGTTCTCGACCCGCGAGCGCGAAGCCGAGCAGGAGCGGCTGCGGCAGCGCGTACTGAGCCTGCTGGGCGAAGCGTCGTCCCTGCGGAACCAGCTCGCGCAGATCGAGGAATTTCTGGCCGGCCTGGAGCGCGAAGCGGCGCGGGCGCGCGGCGAAGAGGCCGCCGCCGGCGCGGAGTTACAGCAGCTTGGGGGCGAGCGCGAGGGGCTGCTCACGCGGCTGAAGCAGCAACAACTGGAGATCGAGTCGCTCGAAGCGCGCCGCCGCCGCATGGAGACGAGCGTGGCCGAGGGGCAGGCGCAGGCCCAGGCGCGGCGCGAGCGGACGGCGAGCCTGAAAGAGGAAATTTCCCGGCTCGAAGCGCGCCACCAGTCGCTCGAAGAGATTCTTTCTCATCGCGCTTACACCACCGAGACCGTCAAGAATCTGTTCGCCGCCATCGAGCAGGGGCGCATGGGCGACTTCCACGCCAGGGGCATCCTCGCGGACTTCGTCGAGGTGGACGCCAGCTACGAGAAGGCGGTGGAAGAGTTTTTGCGCGACGAGCTGGAGTACGTCGTGGTTGAGAGCTGGGCCGAAGCCGAAAATGGCATGCGGCTGCTGCGCGCCGGGATGGAAGGGCACGCGACATTTCTGGTGCATCCGGAGGCCGAGCGGGCGGAGGAGCCGGCAACACTGGGTCCGGAAACGGGCATCGCCGGGCGCTTGCGCGATCACGTGCGGCTCGCCAACGGCTTGGGCAGATCGATTTCGGCGCTGCTGCCGCGGCTTGGCCGCTGCTATCTCGCCGAAGACGAAGCGGCCGCGCGGAGACTGGCTTACCAATATCCAGACTTGTATTTTCTGCTGCCGGACGGCCTCTGTTACCACGGCTGCTCGCTGAGCGGCGGGCGCAAAGCATCGTCGGGGCCGCTGGCGCTGAAGCGCGAGCTGCGCGAGATGAAGCCGCGCGTCGCGGCGAGCGTGCAGCAGCTCGAAGCGGAAAGCGGGGCGCTGGCCGAAGTGGAAAAGCGCATCGCGGTGGAATCGGAAGAGCTGGAGAGCGCGCGCGCCCAGATGCAGGAGCAGGAGAAGACCGCGCTGGCCTCCGAGCAC
>DASQHK010000716.1:0-1823 GCA_035632135.1 Bryobacterales bacterium | reverse complement strand
CACACGCTCGGCGGCCAGCGCAATGGCCTGGAGGCCGGAGGAGCAGAAGCGGTTGATGGTCATGGCGCTGACGCCATCGGGCAGGCCGGCGCGGGTGGCGGCGATGCGGGCCACGTTGGCGCCCTGCTCGGCCTCGGGCATGGCGCAGCCGAGGATCACGTCGTCGATCTCGTCACGCTGGAGCTGCGGCGTGCGCTGGAGCAGCGCGGAGATGACCGTGGCGGCCATATCGTCGGGCCGGGTGGCGCGCAGCGCGCCGCGCGGGGCCTTGCCGACCGCGGTGCGCAGCGACTGAACAATGACGGCGTCTCGCATAGAGAACCTCTAATTTCGCAGCGGCTTGCCGGTCTTCAGCAGGTGCTGCATGCGCTCCTGCGTCTGGCGCTGGCCGCAAAGGCTCAGGAACGCTTCGCGCTCGAGATCGAGAAGATACTGCTCGGACACAGTGGGGCGGCCGGAGAGCGGGCCGCCGCAGAGAACGTTGGCCAGCTTGCCGGCGACCACCGCGTCGTACTCACTAATATACGCGCCCTGGCGAGCCATATAAATGCCCAGCTTGAGCGCGGCGAGGCCGGCATCGCCGAGGACGGGGATATCGGCGCGGGGGGCGGCGGGGCGCCAGTTGTGAACCATCTCCAGGGCGGCCGCTTTGGCCTCCGCCATCACGCGCTCGCGGTGGATGGAGACGGCATCGCCGGGCCGCAGGAACCCCATGCGCCGGGCCTCTTCGGCGCTCGACGAAACCTTGGCGTAGGCGATGATCTCGAAGGCCTGCTGGACGCGGGCGAGCAGATCGTCATCCGACTGCGCGCCGTCGGTCAAACGCAGCAGGAACTCTTTCGTGCCGCCGCCGGCCGGGATGACGCCGACGCCCGCCTCGACCAGGCCCATGTAAAGCTCGGCGGAGGCCTGGCTGCGCGGGCAGTGCAGGGAGATTTCGCAGCCGCCGCCCAGCGTCATGCCAAACGGCGCGGCGACCACGGGCTTCGACGCGTACTTGAGCGCCATGTTGGCCTGCTGGAACCGGCGCACGCCGAGGTCGAGCTCGTCCCATTCGCCGCCCTGCGCGGCCATCAGCACCAGCACAAGATTGGCGCCCACCGAAAAATTCTCGCCCTGGTTGGCGATCACCATGGCTTCGAAGTTCGCCTCGGTCGCCTTGAGGCCCGCCATCAGCATCGAGATCTGGTCTTCACCCAGGGCGTTCATCTTGGAGTGAAACTCGACGCAGAGCACGCCGTCGCCGAGGTCGACCAGCGATGCGCCGGCGTTGCACTTGATTTCGCGGCGAGCGCGTTTGAGGTCCTGGAGGACGAGAATGCCCGGGCGCGGCTCGAGCGGCTGGTAAGCGCCGGCGCGGAGGTCGAAGTAAAGCGTGGCCGGCGCACTATTCGCTTCCGCGTGCTTATAGAACGACCGCGCGCCGGAAGCCAGCATGCCCTCGACACCTTCCGGAACGGCGCGCTTCTCTTTGCGCAGGCGCTCGACCACCTTATCGACGCCGAGCACATCACAAGCCTCGAAGGGGCCAACCTCGCGGGCGAAGCCCCAGCGCATGGCGCGATCGATTTCCACTACGCGGTCCGCGATCTCGCCCACTAGTGACGCGGCGTAGACGAACGTCTCGCTGAACAGGCTCCAGAGGAAATTGCCGGCGCGGTCGCTGGGGGTGAGGAGCAGCGGCAGGCGCTGGCGAAGGTCCTCGGCGTTCCTGGCCAGCTCGACGGAAGGGACTTTCACCTTTTGGCGCGGGCGATATTCGAGGGTCTTCCAGTCGAGGGCCAGGATTTCGCTCTCGCCGCCTTTCTTTTCGCGGCGATAGA
>DASQHK010000715.1:0-20827 GCA_035632135.1 Bryobacterales bacterium | reverse complement strand
GTGGACCGCGTCCGCCAGCATTGGCGCCCAAGCGTCAACCCGCTAAGGGTGCGAGTTCTGTCACAGTGACGCCGGCCCCGCGCCAGGTCAAAGCGGCGCGACGGTGAAGCAGCGTTCCGGGGGCCAACCGTACTAAGTCTTGGGGGCCACAGCAGTCACCCGCGTGCCTGCTCGCAGCTCATCACTCGCCCGGCGAACAATCACGTCGCCTTCTTTTAGCGGGCCAAAGACCTCCACCAGGTCTCCGGCAAGTGCGCCGCGACTGACCGTCACCCATTCGACCGTGCCGTCCGCTACGCGAATGACAAAGGTTCGCTCGGTGGTGGTGACAATGCTTGCAGGCGGCACGAGCAGCGACGGACGCGATCTTTTGAACGGCCAGGTGACTTCCGGATACATCCCCGGCCCCAGCCGCAAGTCACGGTTGCTCACGTCCAGCTCCACGGCCATCGTCCGCGTCTTCTCATCCAGCGCATGGGCGATCCGGCTCAGCGCGCCGTAGAAGGTCTCTCCGGGATACGCCGGCACAGTAAACGGAACATGGGCGCCCTTCACAATGCCACCCACCAGCGCTTCCGGCACGGCCACCACCAGGCGCAGGCGCGAGATCTGCTGCAATCTCAGCAGAGGCGTCGATCCCGATCCCGGTCCAACCAGGGCGCCTGGATGCGCATCCCGCTCGGTGATGATGCCGTCAAAGGGCGCTTTGATCGTAAGGTACTGCTCCAGGTCCGTGAGGGACCGGACTTGCGCTTGCGCGGCCTTAATCGAGTCCTCATAGGCATGCACCAGGGCCTGCGCGGCCTCCGCGGTTTTCTCCGCCACGATCACATCATTTTCAGCGACTACGCCCGGTGTGGCGGCAGCCGCTTTCAAGCGCTGATAAGTGCTCTGCGCGGCGGCGAGTTTCGCCGCGGCCTCAGCGCGCTGCAGCTCGATCGCTTGCGCTTTCGATTGGGCTTCGGCAATTTGGGCCTGCATCTCCGGCGCCACCAGGGTTGCCAGCAGGTCGCCCTCCTTGACCAGGCTGCCCCGATCCACCTCCATCTTCTCGACGAACCCCGTCACCTTCGCAAAGATGGGAACGCCAAGATACGGGCGGAACTCTCCCGGAAGCTTTACCTGCCGCTCGACTACTTTGGAGGTGACGCGGACGACCTCCACCGGCGCCTGAGCCGCCAAGGTCGCTGCTACAAAGAAAGCAATGGAGACTTTATGTGCGTGGCTCATAGTATGTGCTCGATGGATCATCGGGATCCAAAGACGCTGAAATGTTTTTTACCCGTGCCTGCATAATGTTGTAGACAGCAGGCAACACCGTCAAAGTCGCGATCGTAGCGACGATGAGGCCGCCGATGACAGCTCTCCCTAAAGGAGCCGTTTGAGCATTCTCTCCGGCGCCGAGCGCCAGAGGGACCATTCCCGCGATCATCGCCGTTGCCGTCATCAAGATTGCGCGGAGCCGGCCCCGGCCGCCCTCGATGGCGGCCTCGCGCACGGAAGCCCCCTCCCGGCGCGCATTTTCAGCGAACGTGACCAGCAAAATCGCATTGGCGACCGAGATACCAACCGCCATAATCGCCCCCATAAACGACTGCACGTTCAGCGTCGTGCCCGTGAACAGCAGCATCAGCAGCACACCGCAGATCACCGCCGGGACCGCCGAAACGACCGCGATGGAGAGCCGGAAAGACTGGAAGTTTGCGGCCAGCAGAAGGAAAATGACGGCGATCGAGAGCAGCAGGCCCGTGCTGAGGCCCGCGAGAGTTTCTTCAAACGCCGGCACCTGCCCGCGGTTGAAGACGGTCACTCCGCGCGGCGGCGCGCCCGCTCGCGCTATCGCCTTTCGAACCTCTTCCACCGCTTCGCCCAGCGGGCGGCCGTGAATGTTTGCGGTTAGGCTGACGACCCGCTGCATGTTGTAGCGATCGACCTCTCCCGGCGTCGTCCCGAAATCCAGTTTGGCGACATCAGACACCAAAGGCCGGCCGGCCCCGCTGGTTAGCGCGTTGCGATTCATGAGGGGGATATTCTCTACATCTTCGAGTGAGGCCATTTTGAATTGGGGAATCTCCACCTGGAGATGGAACCCGTTTCCACTCTTCGGATCGCGCCAGAAATTCAGGTCCGTGAACCGGCTGGAAGAGGTCGCAGCCACCAGCGACTTCGCCACGTCGGCCATGGCGATGCCAAACTGCCCGGCGCGATCGCGGTCCACCTGGATCTCTATATCCGGATAGTCTAAAGGCTGCGCGTACTGCAGGTCCCGCAGCGAGGATACCTTGGCCAGCTCGACGCGAAGCTTTTCGGCAAAGGCCCGGCTGGCCGCGAGGTTGGGGCTCTCGACGGCGACCTCGATCGGTGTCGGCGAGCCGAAGCTCATCGCCCGGCTGATAATGTCCGCCGGCTCGAACGAGAACGCAACGTTCGGAAGCGCCTGCGCCAGCTTGCGGCGCAGCTCCTCCTTCCTCTCATCAGTGATGGGGGGCGCCGTGGGCTTCAACGCCACTCCCAGCACGGCCTCGTGCTGGCCGCTGGTGAACAAGTAGATGGTGTTGATCGGGTAGCTCGACCCCTGCACGCCGATGAAGCCTGTGGTGATATCCACGTTCTCGGGTCCCACATCCTGCTTAATGACGTCCATCGCCCTCATGGCGATCAGCTCCGTCCTTTCTACGCGCGTGCCGGTGGGGGCACGAAGGCGAACTTGGATCTGCCGGCTCTCCACTCTGGGGAAGACCTCGGTGCCCACCCGCGGGAACAGGACGTAAATCAGCGCTCCCGCAGCTATGACGTAGCCCGCAACCAGCGGCCAGCGAAAGCGAAGTATGAACCTCAGGTAGGAGCCATAGAGGGACCGCAGACCCTCCAGGTAACCCTCACGCTCCCCTGCCTGCTCCGTCCGGATCAGCCACGTGGAAAGCACCGGGACCAGTGTGCTCGAAAGCAGATAGGAAGAGATCATCGCAAAGCCGACCGCCAGCGCGAGGGGCACGAAAAGCTGGCGCCCGATCCCGGCCATGAAAAGCGATGGGATGAATACTGACAATACACAAAGCATGGAGAGGAAGCGGGGCGCGATGGTCTTCCGGCATGCATCGATCACGGACCGGGCGCGCGATATTCCCTCCGCCATGTGGGTGTGGATGTTTTCAATCTCGACAGTCGCTTCATCGACCAGCACGCCCACAGCGAGCGCCAGGCCGCCCAGCGTCATGATGTTGATGGTTTCGCCGGTGATCCAGAGAGCCACCACCGCCGAGAGCAGCGCAAACGGGATGGTTATAACGACGATGAGGGCACTGCGAAAGTCCCGCAGGAAGATTAGAACCATCAGGCCGGTGAGGAAAGCGCCCAGCAGACCCTCGCCGATCAGCCCTCTCAGGGCGTTCACCACGTAGCCGGATTGGTCGAACACGAGGTCAATCTTTACGTCCTCGGGCGCTACGTTCCGCATGGCGGGCAGCGCCTGCCGGACCCTTCGGACAACATCCAGCGTTGAAGCGTCGGCCCGCTTGGTAACGGGGATATAGACGGTGCGCTTGCCGTTCACGTGCGCGTAGCCGACGATGATGTCGGTGCTGTCCACGATTGTGCCGACGTCTCTCAAAAAAACGGTCGGGCCCGGTCCCCAACGAAGCGGCGTATCCAGCAGTTCGGTAATGTTGCCGCCCAATGTAGCGTTGGTGGAGGCGATGCGGATCAGGTCGCCGGTTCGAACGTTTCCGGAAGGCAGCACGGTGCTGGCCCGGTTGACGCTGGCGATGACTTCTTCCGGCGAGAGCCGGTATTGCCTCATTTTTTCCGGGTCCACACGCACCACGATGGTTCGCTGGTTGCCTCCGAAGGGAGGGGGCGCGGAGACCCCCGGCAGCGTGGCGAAGACCGGTCTCACACGATTCAGGGCAATGTCCTGCATTTCACCCGGGCTGTGGGTCTCGCTCGAAAGAACCAGTTGCGCCACCGGAAGACTTCCGGCGTCGTAGCGCATGATGAAGGGAGGAACGGCGCCCGCCGGCATGAAAGCGCGCGCGCGGTTCACGTACCCGACCACCTCGGCCATCGCCTGGCTCATGTCGGTGCCGGGGTGAAAGACCAGCTTCATCAGAGCGACGCCCTGAATGTTCTTGGACTCCACGTGCTCGATGCCGGTGATGTAAAGGAAGTGATACTCGTAATAGTAGGTAAGATAACCTTCCATCTGTGACGGATCCATCCCGCCATAGGGCTGCGCGACGTAGACGGCAGGCGCGCCCAGCTTCGGGAAGATGTCCACCTTCATTTGGCGAACGGCCAGGATGGAAGCAAGCGCAACGGAAATGACAGCCACCAGAATGGTGATGGGCCGCCGCATCGCGCTCAGGACTAACCACATAAGTTGCCTCCTGAAAAGTCTTCGTCTCTCAGCGTGTCTGCTGCAAGTACGGCGTCAGATCTCCTTGCGCGGCGCGAACCGCCAGAAGCGCCCGCCAGACGCTGACCCCGGCCAGTGAATCGTCGATCTCGGCCTGCACCAGCAGCCGTTCGGCCTCGGCGACATCCACGATCGTCGCCAGGCCGGCCTTATAGCGAGCGTTCGCCTGCTGTTCAAGCACGCGGGCGGCACTCAATTGGATGGGCGTATTCCCGGCTACGCGGCGCGCACCGTCGAGAGCTGCTTTGGCCTTCTCGAACTCCCCGTTCAAGTCCTGCAGGATTTGATCATAGCGGGCCGCCTCCGCGCGCTCGTTATGGAGTTCAACCTCCTTTTGCCGGCGGATGGCGGGCAGATCAAAGGCCGGGAAAAGCACCGTCATTCCGAGCGCCCAGTTGCCAGCGTTGGGTCCCAGGCCAGCCGCTGCCCCGCCCGTGCTGCCATCGGCATGGACGCCCGTACCGCGGCCGAAGGTTGTGGCCTGGAGCAGAAACCTCGGGTAGTAAGAGCGGTCCAAAACTTTCTCCCGCGATTTCACCACTTCAATGGCGGCGCTCTGGGCCACGGCTTGCGGATTCGCTGCCAAGCCGGGCCCCGCCATGTCAATGACTGGAGGAGCCTTTAGCAGAGGTCCGGGCTGCAGTTGCAGCGAGGCAGGCGGCGCCCCCAGCAGTTGCGCCAGGGCAGCCCGGCTCACCTGCTCGGCCTGCTCGGTCTGGATCAACTGGGTCCGGGCTAAAGCCAGTTCCGCCTCGGCGCGCGAGCCGTCCGCGCCGGGCCGCAATTGATTCTTTACCAAAACCTGGACAGACTCCTTCACCACCCGCGCTCGCTTGACACCGGCCGCGGAGGCCTGCACCGCCTGGTGCGCGGCCAGCACGGTCAAGAAGGCGTCAGCAGCGGCCGTGCCGACTTGAAGGCGGGTTACGCCGAGTCGCGCGTTCGCACTTTCGCGGACGGACTGCGCTACCCCAACCGTCGCCGGCCGCAGGCCAAAATCAAACGGTTCCCAGGAAACCAGCACTCCCAGCCCGGTGCCCCAGACGCTGCTGGCGGAATTGGTTCCCAGCACCGGGCCGGTTATCGAGGAGATCACCGGTTGGGGCAGCAGAAGACCAAACACGTTGTTGTGGGTCGCGCGATTCAGTTGGCCCAGGAAGTCGGCGCGGGGCAGATAGGCGGTGCGGGCTAAATTGATGCCGGCTGCCGCTGCCGAGGCTTGCTCGGCCGAGACCCGCACTGCGGGATACTTCGCCAGCGCCTGGCTGACCGCCTGCTCCAGAGTCAGCGGCTGGGCGCGGAGGGCCGGCGCAAGCGAGGCGAGGAGAAACCAACACAGAAAGGGCGCGATCCTTGATCTCATATAAAAACCCGGTATCGGTTTCCGAAATATCAATCTCTGCTATCATACACGCAATGGCCGGCAAACCACAAACCGCGCCGCAGTCCTGGAGTCCGGAAGACGCCACACGGGAGGTCCTGCTTGGCTTCATCCGCATCCACGTCCTCCATCACGCCGCGGAGCGCCCGGTTTACGGGCTGTGGCTCATCGAGGAGCTGCGCAGGCACGGCTACAAGCTCAGCGCCGGGACACTCTACCCGATCCTGCACGGCCTCGAGTCGCGCGGTCTGCTCCGCTGCTCGCCGAAGCTCTTCGAGGGCAAGATCCGCAAATACTACGCCATCACGCCGGATGGCAGGCGGGCGCTCGCCCAGATGCGGCGCCGATTGGCCGAGCTGGCGGGCGAGGTACTCCCGCGGCGCTAACCTCAGCGCGCGCCGGTCGCCGCCGGCTGCGGTAACTGCGATTGAGACCGTGGGCGGATCGACAAGGGCACACGTGCCAAGAAACAGGCCGCTCCCGAAATAACCCCTGCGGCCGGTGAGGGAATCGCTTGGTTGAAAGAGGTCAGTGACCCGAAGTTGCGGTGCGTCCCGGCTCGGCAAGCGGATCGAGCGCCGCGTTGAAGCCAGTGGCCGGTTTGTTCGCTGGCCCTTTGCCCCAGTAGTGCAGGAGGCCGGCTTCAGACCTCCAGAATCACCGGCAGGATCAGCGGCCGGCGCGAGGTTTCCTTGGCGATGAACTTCTTCAGGTCGGCGCTGATCTTGGCTTTGATCACGCCGTAATCGCCCTTTTCTTCGCCACTCGAGCCTTCGAGCGTCTTGACGACGATTTCGCGCGCCCGCGAAACCATCTCCGCGCCGTCCTCCGGGGTGACGAAGCCGCGCGTTACGATCTCGGGCTGGCTCTCCAGCTCGCCGGTGTGGCGGTTGATGGCGATCACGGTCATCACGATGCCGTCTTCGGAGAGATTGCGCCGGTCGTGGATGATCAGGTCCTCGACGATCTCATCCACCGACCCGGAGTCGATGCACAGCCTTCCTACGGGCACCGGCGCGGCCTTGCGCGCGCCCGCCGAGTCGATCTCCAGCACCTCGCCGCTCTCCAGCACAAACGATTCTTCGAGGCCGGCGTGCTTGAGGTGCTCGGCCAGCGCCGCGTGCCGGGCAAGCTGGCGGAACTCGCCGTGGATGGGCACAAAGTACTTGGGCCGCGCCAGGTTGAGCATCAGGTTCAGCTCTTCCTGGCTGGCGTGGCCGGAGACGTGGATGGGCGGCGTGGTCGAGCCGTAGATCACCTCGGCGCCGCGCCGCGACAGGTGATCGATCATCCGGAAAATCGCCGTCTCGTTGCCGGGGATAATCCGCGAACTCAGCACCACCGTGTCGCCCTTCTCGACCGAGATGTGCTTGTGCTTGTCGAGCGAGACCCGCGCCAGCGCCGACATCGGCTCGCCCTGGCTGCCGGCGATCAAGACGGTGCGCTGCCGGCGGGGGATTGCGTCCAGCTCGCCCGGCCGCACCAGCAGGCCGTCGGGCACCGTCAGAAAGCCCAGCTCGTGCGCGATCTCGGCAGTGGAGGTCATGCTGCGCCCGACCAGCGCCACTTTTCGTTTGTATTCGTAAGATAGCTCCAGCATCTGCTGCACGCGGTGCGTCGAGGAGCTGAAGCAGGAAATGACCAGGCTGCCCTCCGCCCGCAGGAAGATTTCCTCCATGCGGCCGCGGATGGCGCGCTCGGAGGGCGTGAAGCCGGGCCACTCGGCGTTGGTCGAGTCGGACATCAGCAGCAGCACGCCTCGCCGGCCGTAATCGGCCAGGGTGTGCAGGTCGAACAGCTCGTTGTCGGTGGGGCTGGGGTCGATCTTGAAATCCCCGCTGTGGATCACTACGCCGACCGGCGTGGTGATAGCCAGCGCCGCGGCGTCCACCATGCTGTGCGTCACGTGGATGAACTCGATCGAGAAGCACCCCACCTGGATCGTTTCGCCGGCGCGCACGCGCTTCAGCCGCGGCTTGTGCGGCAGCTCGTATTCGTCGAGCCGCCTCTCGACCAGCGCCAGCGTGAACTGCGTGCCGTAGACCGGAATGTCCATCTCGCCGAGGACGAACGGCACCGCGCCGATGTGGTCCTCGTGGCCGTGCGTGAGCACCAGGCCGCGCACGCGCTCCCGATTGTCTTTCAAATAGGTAATGTCGGGAACGACGATGTCCACGCCCAGCAGTTCGGAGCCGGGGAACATCATCCCCGCGTCGATCACGACGATGTCGTCGCCGTATCGCAGGGCCATGATGTTCATGCCAAATTCCCCCAGGCCCCCCAGGGGAATCACTTGCAGCTTAGTGTCGGACAGGCTGATACCTCGAAGGGAGGGTCCCTATTCAGGGTAGCACGCAGCCGCCGAATTGAGGAGTTGCTGCTTGGGTGACTTGGTGATTGATCCCCGCGAGGGCGCTCCTCCGCCCGCTCGATCGCCAAGTCACCAAATCACGCCCATCGCCAATTCGGGTATACTTCGATTAAATGCGTGGTCTGGAGCGCGCACCGGTTCTGCCCGAAGATGCGGTCGTCCTGAGCGACCAGGTGCAGGACTACATCCGGCGGCTGGCCGAGAAAATTCTTCCCCGCAGCGAGCAGATCGACAAGCGCTGGCGCCGGCGGCTCGCCCGCTCGGGTCTGAAGGGCGCAGACCCCCGCCTGCGGGCGCTCGCGGCGATCAATCCCGGCTCCTCGGCCGACCTGCTCGCGGCCGGGAACCTGGCGGACTTTTTCGAGCGCGTCGAGTATAACGGCCGCCGTCTCGCCAAGCTCGATGTTCCACCCGCCGAGGTGATCGGCTCGCTGCGCGAATACGAATCCGCGCTGCTCCCCGACCTGCGCCGCCTGTTCCCGCAGGACTACTCCGCTTATCTCTGGTCGCTGGACCATCTCTACTTCTGCATCCTGCTCACGTTGAACTCCGCCTACTTCCAGGTCCGCGACCAGGAGGCCCAGGCTTTCTTCGACGTGTTTCAGGACGAGCTGGAGTCGCTCAGCGCCGACGAGCTGCTCAACCGCGTGCTCGACAGCCTGATGCGCATTTTCAAGGCGCAGGGGGGCGTGGTCCTGCTGCTGCCGCCCAACCAGAGTGAGCTGGTGGTAAAGGCCTGCCGCGGCCTCGATCCCGAGCTGGCCAGGCACTTCAACGTTCGGGTGGGCCAGGGCTTCGCCGGCCAGATCGCCGAGAGCGGCAAGCCCCGCGTTGTGCTCGACGCCCGCAGCGACCCGCTGGTGCGCGCGCCGGAGATCCGCCGGGCTTTCCGCAGCTTGTGGGGCGTGCCGCTCATGGTGAAGGGCAAGGTTACCGGCGTCTTGCATTTGGATTTCGCCCGCGAGTACAACTGTCTGCCGCGCGAGATGAAGCTGCTGGAGGCGGTGGCCGAGCGCTGCGCCATGGCCCTGGAAAAAGCCCAGCTCATGGAGACGCTGGCCCAGCGCGAGGAGCAGATCCGCCGCCTCGGCGAGCACATGCTGAAGCTCGAGGAAGAGGAGCGCCGCCGCATCAGCCGCGAGCTGCACGACGAGGTGGGCCAGGCCATGCTGGTCGTCCGGCTTTACCTGGAGATGCTCCAGCGGGAGCTGCCCCGCCACGCCCCCCACCTCACCCCCAAGATCGACGAGGCCCTGGGGGTGATCGACGGGACCATCCGCGACATGCGCCGCCTCATTGCGGCCCTGAGCCCCAGCGTGCTCGAGCAGCTCGGCCTGGCCGCTGCGCTGCGCCAGTTTGTTAACAATTTCAGCCGCACCTTCCCCGTCCACGTCCGCTTCAAGGTCTCCCGCGTGGGGCCGCTCCCCCAGGACACCGAAATAATGTTGTACAGACTGGTACAAGAATGCTTCAGTAATGTTATAAAACATTCTAAGGCCGAAAATGTTTTATTGGCCGTGAACCGCTCCAACGGCCGGCTGCATGTTCGCGTGGAGGATGACGGTATCGGGTTTGACTTGGAGCAGGCCGCCTGCAAGCGCGACTCCTTCGGTATTTCGGGCATGCGCGAACGGGTCGGGCTGCTGGGAGGCGAGCTGAAAATTACTACCTGCCACCGCGAGGGGACCAAGATTGACGTACGGATTCCCGTTTGATGGCGCGGCGGAGAAGTGAGGAATTGCTATGGCCAAGATTCGCATTCTGCTGACGGATGATCACACCCTGTTCCGGCAGGGCATCAAGACGCTGCTCTCAGCCGAGTCCGACATCGACATTGTCGGCGAAGCCGCCAACGGCGCCGAAGCCGTGGAAAAAGTCACGGAGCTGCGCCCCGACCTGGTGCTGATGGATATCGGCATGCCCGGCCTGTCCAGCTTCGAGGCGACCCGCCAGATCAAGAAGGCGCGCCCCGACACCAGGATTCTGTTCCTCACGATGTACGACGACGAGGATTACCTGGTGCAGTGCATGGAGGTCGGCGCCTCCGGCTACGTGCTGAAGGACAGCCCCGCCCAGCAGCTCCTGGCCGCTATCCGCGACGTGCATCGCGGCGGCAGCTACCTGAGCCCGCGCATGCTCTCGCAGCTCGTCGACGACTTCCGCTCGCGCATCAAGACCGCGCACCGCCAGCCGCGCTTCGCCACGCTGACCACCCGCGAAAAGGAGATCCTGAAGTTTCTGGCTGAAGGCGAGTCGGTGAAGGAGATCGCCTCCGGCCTGAATCTGAGCGTCAAGACCGTCGAGGCGCACAAGTTCAACCTGATGCGCAAGCTCGACATCCACAACAAGGCTCACCTGGTCCAGTACGCCATACAGAAGAAGATCATCAAGATCCCGGTCGGGCCGTAGACCGGACCTGGTGATTTGCCTGATTGGGCGAGGAAAGCCGGCTCGCGGCCGGGCAATCGCCAGATCGCCGGGCCGCAGAATCGCCCAATTGTCTCGCCTTGCTTCTTCCGTCCCCGTTTTTGGTATAATCGGCTACTTGCAACTCAGTTTCAACTAGCCGGAATCGAAAAACATGATCGCCTCCTTCATCATCGCGCTGCGCGAGGGCGTGGAAGCCGCCCTGGTCATCGCCATCGCGCTCTCTTACCTTCGCAAGATCGGACGCGAGGACCTGCACGGCGTGGTCTATCGCGCGCTGGCCGCCGCCGTCGCCGCGAGCATCGCCGGGGCATACCTGTTCCAGCGGCTCGAGTGGAGCGAGGAGGCTTTCGAGGGCTGGACGCTGGTTGCTTCGGCCGCCTTCGTCTTCAGCATGGTGGTGTGGATGTGGCGGCATTCACGCAGCATCAAGGCCCAAATGGAGCGCCGCTTGGGCGAGATCTCCGCCGGCAGCCGCCGCGCCGCCCTGGGCGTTTTTTTCTTCGTCTTCCTCATGGTGTTCCGCGAAGGCGTGGAAACGGCGCTGATGCTGGCGGCGGTGAGCTTCACCAGCGACTCGATGATGGAGGCGCTCGGCCTTGTGCTGGGCCTGGGCCTGGCCGTAGCCTTTGCCGTGGCGTTCATCCGCGGAACCGTCCGCATCGACTTGCGCCGCTTTTTCCGTGTCACGTCGGCCATCCTAGTTGTAGTTGTGTTGCAACTGCTGGTGACGGGCCTGCATGAGCTTTCCGAAGGCGGCTTCCTGCCGTCGAGCGCGCGCGAGATGGCGCTCATTGGTCCGATCGTGCGGAGCGAGGTCTTCTTCTTCGTCGCCGTGCTGGCGCTGGCGGCGTGGATGGTGCTGTTCGACCGGCGCCGGCGGCAGGACGCGCCGCCCGCCGAACCCGGCAGCGCCGCCCGCCGCAAGGCGATATGGTCGGCCCGCCGCGAGCTTCTCTGGACCGCCTCCGTCTGCAGCGCGTGTTTCGTCTTCATTCTCTTTGTAACCGCCGAGTTTATTTACGCCCGCGCGGAAACCCAGCTCACGCCGGCGGCTCCCCTGACGGCGCTCAACGGACAGGTGCGCATCCCGGCCGCCTCGGTCAGCGACGGCCTGCTCCACCGCTTTTCCTACACTACGCCGCAGGGGGTGACCATCCGCCTCATCGCCATCCGCAAGCCCGACGGCTCGCTGGCGACCGCGCTCGATGCTTGCATGATCTGCGGCAACCAGGGCTACTATCAGAAGGGCGGGCACGTGTTGTGCAAGAATTGCAACTCGGCCATCTTCATCCCGACGATCGGCGCGGCTGGCGGTTGCAACCCAGTTGCACTTCGCTCGCAAGTGGAGGGCGCCGACCTGGTCATCCAGGTGGCCGACCTGGAGCCGGCCGCGAAGCATTTTTCGAAGCCGTCGGCCGGGAGCTGAAGGCCACGGCGGAGCGCCATCATGTTCGTGCGGCTCGTTCGGCAGTCACTGGCGCGCTCCCCGCGCCGCAAGCTCCTCACCATTGTGGCCGTCGCGCTGGCCAGCTCCATCGCTACCGCGATGCTGGCCGTGCTGTTCGATATCGGTGACCGCGTCAGCCGTGAGCTGCGCAGCTTCGGTGCCAACCTCCAGGTCACGGCCAAGTCGGCCGCCCTGCCGGTCGAGATCGGCGGCGTCGATTATCGCCCCGTCGCCGAAGGCCCCTTCATTCCCGACAGCGCCCTGCCCCGGCTGAAATCGACCTTCTGGCGCAATAACATCACCGCCTTCGCGCCGTTTCTCTCCGCCACGGTCGAGCTAGGCAACAGCAGGGTCGTCGTGCAAGGGACGTGGTTTCGCCGCCGCTATACCACCGCCAGCGGCGAGGCGCTTTCCACCGGCGTGCGCGACCTGAACCAGACCTGGAGGGTCGCAGGCGAGTGGATTGACGATGCCGCGCCGGACCCCGCCGCCCGCGAGGCGCTCGTCGGCTCGG
The DNA here is from genome assembly GCA_035632135.1 of Bryobacterales bacterium. GTDB lineage: Bacteria > Acidobacteriota > Terriglobia > Bryobacterales > JACQDG01 > DASQHK01. Next base: position 8,270 of record DASQHK010000715.1, on the reverse strand, counting down.
CTCTGGCTCGCCGCCTCGGCCTTCAGCCCGGCGGTCGCATCACTCTGTGGGGCGAGCCGTTCTTGGTCCGCGGCGTTGTGGAAACGGGCGGCGAGGAAGAAAACCAGGTCTTCACGCGTCTTGAAACCGTCGAGCGCTTCACCTCGCGCCCCGGCGAGGTCAGCCGCGTGCAGGTCGGCGCGCTTACCAAGCCCGAGGACGCCTTCGCCCGCAAAGATCCCACGCGCATGACGCCGGCGGAGTACGAGCGCTGGTATTGCACGCCCTACGTCAGCTCCATCGCCCGCCAGATCGAGGAGCAGTTGCCGATGGCGGTGGCGCGGCCGATTCGCCGCATCGCCGACAACGAAGGCCGCATCCTCGGCCAGATCCGCCTGCTGATGCTGCTGGTGAGTCTGGCGGCGATGATCACCGCCGGGCTGCTGATCTGGAGCGCCATGGCTACCACGGTGCTCGAGCGCCGCTCCGAAATCGCGGTGATGAAGGCGGTCGGGGCGCAAAGCAGCCTCATTGCCGCGCTGTTTGCCGTCGAAGTAGGGTTGCAGGGCGCGCTGGGAGGAATCATCGGCGTCGCCGCCGGCGTATTTCTGGCCCGCCGCGTTTCGCTCCAGGTTTTCCATTCGCCGCTCGAGCTTTCGCCGCTGCTTCCGGCGCTGGTGATCGTGGCGGCAGTGCTGGTGGCGCTGGCCGGCTCCGCGGTCCCCATGCGCTCGGCGCTGCGCCTCGAGGTGGCGCCGATCCTGAAGGAGGAGAGTTGAGCGGGCAGCACCAGCGCCTGTTTCCGCGCCTGGTCTGGCGGGCCATGATCGAGCGCCGGCAGCGCGTGGCGCTGGCCCTGGCCGCTCTCACCGTGGCCGCCACGCTTTCCACTGCCCTGCTCGGCCTCTACTCGGACCTGGAGCGCAAGCTCCGCGCCCAGTTTCGCGGCTACGGGGCGAACCTCCTCATCGCCCCGAGCGGAGGAGCGCAAACCCTCCCTCTCGACGTCTTGTCCCAGGCCGCAAAATATGGCGACGCGGCGCCGTTCCTGTATTCCGTGCAGAGCGTGAACGGCGAGCCCGTCGTTCTCGCCGGGACGGATTTCGAGCGCGCCGGGCCCCTGACCAGCTTCTGGAAAGTGGATGGCCGCCGCCGGCCCCTGGCGGGCGAGTGCCTCGTCGGCGAGGGGGTCGCGGCACGATTCAGCCTGGGGCCCGGGTCGATGGTGGACGTGGCGGGCCGCCGCCTGCGGGTAGCCGGCGTCGTCTCGACCGGCGCGGCCGAAGACTCGCAAGTGATTCTTCCCCTCGACGACGTCGCCGAGCTTGCCCGGCTGGGCCGCGTGGCCAGCGTCATCGCGGCGCGCGTGGATGGCGAGCGCGTGGAGCAGGCTCGCGCAGCGCTCGCCGCCGCGCTGCCAGGCGCCGACGTCCGTTTGCTGCGGGCCGTGGTGGAATCGGAGGCGGCGGTGGTGCTCAAAGTCCGCAGCACTCTGTTCCTGCTCACCCTGCTGATCCTGCTCATCGTGATGCTCTGCGTCATGAACAATTTTGCCGCTATCGTCTACCAGCGCCGCAAAGAGATCGGCATTCTCAAGGCCATCGGCGGGGCGGAGAGCCGGGTGGCGGCGCTGTTCGCTTCCGAAGCCGCGGCGGTGGCTCTGGCCGGCAGCCTCGCCGGCTTCGCGCTCGGCTCGCTGCTGGCGCGCTGGCTCGGCTGGCAGATCTTCCACCAGCCTGTCGGCACGCGTCCCGCGGTCTTGCCGCTCGTGGCCGCCATCACGCTGGCGGTGGCTCTGGCCGCCATTGTCGTGCCGCTCCGCCGCATCCGCAACATCCAGCCGGCGGTTATACTCCGAGGAGAATGATGGCGCTTATCGAGATGCAGGGGGTCACTAAATACTACTCCGACGCTGTGTGCGCCTTGAGCGAGGTCAGCCTCGACGTCAGCCCCGGCGAGTGGGTGGCCATCATGGGGCCCTCCGGCTCCGGCAAAACCACGCTGCTCAACATCCTCGGGGGACTCGACCAGCCGACCGCGGGCCTGGTAAAAATCGACGGAGCGGACATCGCCCGCCTGCGCCGCACCGAGCTGACCCGCTACCGCGCCGAGACGGTCGGCTTTATCTTCCAGCAATACCATCTCATCCCGTATCTCACCGCCCTCGAAAACGTCATGGTGGCGCAATACTTCCACAGCATGACCGACGAAGGCGAAGCCCTCCAAGCCCTGGAGCGGGTCGGCCTGGCCGGCCGCGCCGGCCATCTGCCCGCGCAGCTTTCAGGCGGCGAGCAGCAGCGCGTTTCAATCGCCCGCGCCCTCATCAACCAGCCCAAGATCATCCTGGCCGACGAGCCCACCGGCAACCTCGACGCTGCCAACGAAGAGACCGTCCTGCAAATTCTCGAGCGCCTGCACGAGGAGGGCAACACCATCCTGATGGTGACGCACGACGAGAAAGTCGGCCGCCGCGCCGATCGCCGCATCGACCTCGAGCACGGCCGCATCGTCCAGACCACCGTCTTCAGTTTCGAGGAGAACGAGAATTTCGACGAAGTATTAGAGCACCTGTGGATGGATCAGGAAGGAACGCCGCACGCCGAAGCCCGGCACTTCTCAGACCTGGAGCACCGCCGCCTGGCGGCGACCATGATCCGCATCGGCCTGCTCGAAGGCGATGCCGGCGATGGCGTCCGCCTCCGGTTCACCGCCGAAGGCCGGCGCCGCGCGGCGAGCGTCATTCGCCGCCACCGCCTCGCCGAGCGCCTGTTCACCGACACGCTCGCGCTGCGCGACGACCAGGAGATCGAGTCCAACGCCTGCACCTTCGAGCACATCCTGAGCCCCGAGGTCACCGAGCGCATCTGCACCTTCCTCGGCCACCCCACGCGCTGCCCGCACGGCAGCCCGATTCCCCCCGGGCCGTGCTGCGGTACCGGAACAACCGACTGAAACCGCCGATGAACGCAGATAAACGCTGATCGAGGCCCCCGCTGCGCTACTGCACTTGCTCGATCTTTACGCGATGGATGACTACCGGCTTCAGCGGCCGGTCCTGCGCGTTGCGGGGCGTCTCGGAGATTTTCTTCACTACCTCGTAGCCGGACACAACCTCGCCGAAGACGGCGTGCCGGTTGTCGAGGTGCGGCGTGGGGGCGACAGTGATGAAGAACTGGCTGCCGTTCGTGTTCGGCCCGGAGTTGGCCATCGAGAGAATGCCGGCTTTGCCGTGCCGCAGCTTGGGATGGAACTCGTCGTTGAAGCGATAGCCCGGGCCGCCGCGTCCGGTTCCTTCCGGGCAGCCGCCCTGAATCATGAAGCCGGGAATCACGCGGTGAAAAACCACGCCGTCGTAAAACGGTTTCCCCGCCGGTCCCTTGCGCCCTTCGGCCAGGGCGACAAAATTCTCGACCGTGTTAGGGACCAGATCGGCGAACAGGCGGCAGGTGAAGTCGCCTTCCGTCGTTGAAAAGTGCGCGTAAGTGCCGGGCTCCGGCATAATCTCCTCCCTCGTCAGGGTACCACGAGCTTTCTCTCTGCTAGAATACGCGCTTCATGTCCGCCGAGCCGGCCGCGCCCGAGAGCCGCAAGGTCATTGCTATCAAGCTGCTCGTGCTGGTGGCCATTTATTTCGCCATCATCTGGCTGCTGCCGCGGCCGGCCGCCGTCAAGCCGGAGGGATGGCGCCTGCTCGGCATCTTCCTCGCCACCGTCGCCGGCCTGATGCTCCATCCGCTGCCCGGCGGCGCCATCGTGCTTATCGGCGTGACGGCCGCCGCGCTGTTGCGCGCGCTCCCCATGGAGCAGGCCCTCGCCGGCTATTCGAAGTCCTTCGTCTGGCTGGTGCTCGCCGCGTTTTTTGTTTCGCGCGCGCTGATCAAGACGGGCCTCGCCCGCCGCATCGCGCTGCTGTTCGTGCGCGCATTCGGCAAAAGTTCGCTCGGCCTCTCCTATTCCCTCATCCTGAGCGACGTCACGCTCGCCACCTCCATTCCATCGAATGCCGCGCGCGCCGGCGGCGTGATTCTGCCCATTCTGCGCAGCCTCACCGAGCTTTACGGCTCGCTGCCCGGCGAGACCGCCTCGCTTCTGGGCACGTTTCTGTTCGTGGCCGTCTACCAGGGCGAGTGCGTCGCCGCCGCCATGTTTTTCACCGGCCAGGCCAGCAATCCGCTGGCCGCCAACTTCGCCCACTCCATCGCCCATTTCGAGGTCACTTGGGCGAGCTGGTTCGTCGCCGGCATCGTCCCCGGAGCGATCTGCATATTCCTGGTACCTTGGGTGATCTCGCGCCTGCTGCCTCCCAAGATCCGCCACACCCCGGAGGCGCCCGACTTCGCCCGGCGCGAGCTGGCGGCCATGGGACCGCCCGGCCGCGCCGAGAAAATCGTGCTGGTCGTCTTCGTCGCGACCTGCGGCTTGTGGCTTACCACCAGCCTCCATCACATCGGCATCACCGAAGTGGCCCTGCTCGGAGCCTGCTGCCTGTTTCTTGCCGGCGTGCTTACCTGGGAAGACGCTATTTCCGAGCGCGCCGCCTGGGACGTGTTCATCTGGTACGGCGGCCTCTCCGGCCTGGGCGAGGCGCTCAACGACTTCGGCGTCACCACCGCCTTCGCACAGCAAGTCGGCGCCTATTTCCAAAACCTGGGGTGGATTCCGCTGCTCGCCGTCACCCTCGTCATCTACTTCTACGCCCACTACGCCTTCGCCTCCATTACCACGCACATCCTCGCCATGTACCCGGCGTTCCTCGCCCTGCTTCTGCTGCGCGGCGCGCCGGCGGGACTGATCGTCTACGCCTTCGCCTGCCTCAGCAATCTCTCGGCCGGACTCACGCACTACGGCACCACGCCCAGCCCCATGTTTTACGCGCACGGCTACGTCAGCTTCGCGGACTGGTGGCGCGCCGGCTTCGCCGTCTCGATCGTCAATATTCTGATCTGGTGCTCGGTGGGCTTTCTGTGGTGGAAGCTGATCGGAATCTGGTGAGGCGGCCTACTTGCCGCCACGAACCTTGGCGTACTTGCGCTCGAACTTTTCCACCCGGCCGGCGGTATCCACGAGCTTCTGCTTGCCGGTAAAGAACGGATGGCAGTGCGAGCAAATTTCCACACGGATGTCGCCTTTGTGCGTGGAGCGCGTCCGGAACGTGTGCCCGCAGGCGCAAATGACGTTCACTTCGGCATAATTAGGATGAATCCCGGCTTTCATGATGGCTCCTCTGGCGGTGGATAAACTTCAGTATACCATGCGGCTTCCGCAGCCGCCGGACCCGCGGTCGCCTCCCGCATGCCTCAGGCCGCCGGCATTTGCGCCAGCGTGCGCGCAAGACCGCAACACTTGCTCCCGGAATGGGTTTCTACAGTGTGCAGTGCGAGCCCGGCGGGCGGCGACGGCCCTGCCATTCGCGCCTCCCGCAACGCGCGGCGCCGCCGGCGCGTCACACGAGTTGATGTCGCCCCACCGATCATGAACCCTTCGATTAAGCGTCTCACTCTAGCCCTGGCCCTTGGCGTCCTGGCCCCGGCCCTGTGGCTCTCTGCCGCCGTTCGTTCCTCTCGTGTTAATACCTACTGCGTCATGCTGAGCGCGCCGTCGGTGGGCGAGCGCCTGCCGAAGCCGCCGAGAGCGCGGTCGCTCGGCCCGCGCCGCAACAATCTCGAAGTCCGCCGCCTGGCCGCCGAGGTCGAACAGACCCAGCAGCCCGTCCGCAGCGCGATCCAGTCGATGGGCCTGCCCGTTACCGGCTCCCTTCACCATGTGCTCAACGCCGTCTTCGTGCGCGCCACGGCCGGGCAGGCGGCCCAACTGCGCGCGCTGGCTGGCGTGCGCGCCGTGGCCCCCGTGCGGCGCTACCGCCTGCAGCTTGACGCCGCCGCCAATCTCATCAACGCTCCGGCGGCCTGGAACGCCCTCGGCGGCGTTTCGAGCGCCGGCGCCGGCATCAAGATCGGCATCCTCGATAGCGGCATTGATAATACGAATCCGGCCTTCCAGGACTCCTCGCTCACCCCTCCGTCCGGCTACCCCATTGCAGACAGTGGGGACCTGGGCTACACCAACAATAAGATCATCGTCGCCCGCAACTATCTCAGCCCCGGCGCCACGATCGACCCCACCACGTCGCGCCCCGATGATTACACCCCCCGCGACCGCTCCGGCCACGGCACGTTCATCGCCATGATGGCCGCCGGCCGCACCGTGAGCAGCCCCCACGGCGGCCCCGCCATCACCGGCATCGCGCCGAAGGCGTTTCTCGGCAACTACAAGATCGCCGGCTCGACCGACATCAACGATGGGCCGACCGACCAGGCCATCCTCACCGCCATGGACGACGCCGTCAACGACGGCATGGACATCCTCAACCTGAGCGTCGGCTCGATCGCGCTGTTCGGCCCCAACGACCAGGGCTTCGCCTGCTCCAGTAACGCCACGACCGTCTGCGACCCCGTAGCCCAGGCGGTGCAAACGGCCACCGAGCAGTTTGGCGTGGTGGTGGTGGCCGCCTCCGGCAACTACGGCGACGCCGGCTCCGTCGTGCCTACTCTAAATACCATTGCTTCGCCCGGCACTGCCCCGGACGCTGTCGCCGTCGGCGCCAGCACCAACTCGCGCCAGCTCACTTCCGCGCTCAAGGCCGGCCCCGGCGCGCCAGCGAGCCTGCAGGCCGCGCCGGCGCTTTTCGGCAACGGCCCGCGCCCCGGCGGCCCGCTCACCACCCGCATCCGCAACGTGACAGACCTGGGCGATGATGGCACGGCTTGCAACCCGCTGCCCGCCGGCTCCCTCACCGGCATCATGGCGCTGGTCGCTCGCGGCAATTGCGAGTTCGATCTGAAAATTCGGGATGTCCAGGCCGCCGGCGCCATCGCCATGGTCGTTTACAACAGCGCCGGGGAGGACGATCCCATCACCATGGAGGGCCTCGCCAACGCCGTCATTCCGTCAATGATGATCGGCAACTCGGCCGGCGTCGCCCTGAGCAGTTTCATCCGCTCCACCGCGTCAGCCACCGTCACGCTCGACCCTCAGCTCATCTCTCACCCCACCACCCCTGACCTCATGGCGACGTTCAGCTCGCGGGGCCCGAGCATCGACCTGGGAACCAAGCCCGACCTGGTCGCGCCCGGCGTCAACATCTTCTCCGCCACGCAAACGCTCGACGCCAACGGCGCGGAGTACGACTCGACCGGCTTCACCACCCTCGACGGCACCAGTTTCTCCACCGCGCTCGTCGCCGGCGCCGCCGCGCTGGTGGAACAGCAGTTCTCCACCATCAGCGCGCTCCAGGTGAAATCAGCGCTGGTCAACACGGCCACGCCCGCGGTGCTCGAAAACGGCAGCCAGGCGCGCGAAACGGCCATGGGCGCCGGCAAGCTCAACGCGCAGGCCGCTGTCAACCCGGGCGCAGCGGTCGAGCCTTCGAGCTTCACCTTCGGCCAGTTGGGCCGCACCACTGCCTTCCCTCTCACCGGCCAGATTACCCTCACCAACATCGGCTCGGCCTCCGACACCTTCACCATCCAGGTGCAGCAGCGCGACCCGGATTCCAACGCGCAGGTCACGGTCAACGGCGGCTCCTCGGCCTCGGTTCAGTTGGGGGCGGGCCAGAACGCGAGCATCAGCGTGTCGCTCTCCGGCAAGCTGCCGAATCCCGGCTTTTACGAAGGCGTCCTTCTGATCAAGGGGTCGTCCGGGCCCGCGAACCTGCACGCTGTGTACCACTATGGGGTAGCGAGCGGCCAGCCGGCCAGCATCTTCGCCGTCACCGGCGATGGGGACATTGGCACCACCGGCCAGGAACTGCTCGATCTGCTCATCCTCAAGCTGGTCGATAAGTCCGGCCTGTCCGTTCCCAACGTGAACGTGCAGTTCCAGGCGACTCAGGGAAACGGCAAGATCGTCCAGGCCGACGCGCAGACCGACCAGTATGGCATCGCGGCCGCCGACGTAGACCTCGGCGACCCCGGCCCCCAGGTCTTCACCGCCACTGCCGGCGGCCTGACCGTGACCTTCAACCTCACGGCCCGCCCGCTGCCGGTCATCAGCGGTGGCGGTGTGGTTAACGGCGCGAGCTTCGCCAATGGCCAGGCCGTCGCGCCCGGTTCCATCATCTCGGTCTTCGGCTCCGACCTTTCCGGCGGAACGGCGGGCGCCGGCCGCCTGCCGCTGCCACTCGCCCTCGACCACGTGAGCATGAGCTTCGACAACCCCACCGCCGGCGTGAGCGTCCCCGGCCACTTCTTCTTCGTCAGCCCGGGACAGATCAACGTCCAGGTGCCCTGGGA
>DASQHK010000714.1:0-2096 GCA_035632135.1 Bryobacterales bacterium | reverse complement strand
GCGGCTGCGCGTGATTGAGATGGCCGCCGCGCGCTCCGTCCCGCAACTGCGCGCCGAGGGGCTGCGCGCCGCGCGCGGGCGCCTGGTAGCCATCACGGAGGATCACTGCCTCTTCGCGCCCGGCTGGGTCGCCGGGCTGCTTCGCACCCACAGCGAGCGCGAGGCCGCGGCGGTCGGCGGGCCGGTGGAGAATGGCCGCGCCGCCGGCGCCCTCGACTGGGCCATCTATTTTTCCCGTTACGCCGGATCGATGCCGCCGCTCGGCCGCGGGCCCGCCAGCGCGCTCCCGGGCAACAATGCCTGCTACAAGCGCGAGATCCTCGACGCCAACGTCGCGCTTTACGCCCATGGCTTTTGGGAGAACGAGTTCAACCGCGACCTCGTCGCGCGCGGCTACGTGCTGTGGCTCGAGCCAGACCTGGTGGTCACGCACAACAAGCCCTATCGGTTCGTTCCGTATTTGGCGCTGCGCTACCGCCACGCGCGCTGCTTCGGCGGGATGATCGCCGGTGGACTGCGCGTTTCGCAAAGGCTCCAGCGCGCGGTCTTCTCGCCGCTGATTCCGGTGCTGCTGCTTGTGCGCGCGGCCCGCAGCGTGTTTCGCAAGAAGCGCCGGCGCGGCCTGTTTCTGCGTGCGCTTCCAGCGCTGCTGCTATGCTATGGGGTCTGGTTCTGGGGCGAGCTCGCGGGCTATCTCTGCGGGCCGGGCGACGCCTGCTCCCAGACCGACTGATCGTGCTCTCCCGCCGCGCCATCCTCACCTACCACTCGCTCGACGACTCCGGCTCCGTCATCTCCGTGCGGCCGGAGCTGTTCGCGCGACAGATGGAGGCGCTGGCCGCTGCGGGTCTGAGAGTCGTGCCGCTCGCGGAATTGCGCTCGGCGCCCGCGCCCGCCGTGGCGCTGACCTTCGACGATGGCTTCCAGAATTTCGCCACGGTCGCCGCGCCCGTGCTCGCCCGTCACGGCTTTCCGGCGACCGTATTTCTGGTCACCGATTACTGCGGCGGCTGGAACGACTGGCCCTCGCAGCGGGCCGGCATTCCGCGGCTGCCGCTGCTGAGCTGGCCGCAGATCGCCGACCTCAGCCGCGCCGGCATCGAGTTTGGCGCGCACACCGCCACGCACCCCGACCTGGCGAAACTGGACGAAGCGGCGGCGCGGGAAGAGATTCTTTCCTCCAAGCGCCGCGTCGAAGACTCGGCCGGGCGGCCGGCGCAGTCGTTCGCCTATCCCTACGGCTCGATGAACGAGCCGGCCCGCCGCCTCGTGGCAGAGCACTTCACGGCCGGCTGCTCGGCGCGCCTCGGCTGGGTGACCGAGGCCAGCCCGCCCGAGGCTCTCGAGCGCCTCGACGTTTACTATCTCTCGCGCCTCTACCTGTTCCGCGGCCTGTTCGGCTCGCCGGCGCGGTGGTATCTCGGCTTGCGGGCGGCCCTGCGGGAATGGAAGTGAACGGCCCCGCCGCGAACCCCGCGCCGTTCGTCTGCCCGCGCTGCAAAGGGCGGCTCGAATATACTGCTGATTCCTATTACTGCGATAGGTGTAGGCTGCGCTTTCCGGTGCTCTGCGGCATCCCTGATTTCCGCCTCGCGCCCGACCGCTACATCTCGATCGACGACGACCGCCGCAAAGGCCGGCGCCTGTTCGAGGAAGCCGCGCGCCGCAGCTTCGCCGAAATGCTCGACTACTACTACTCGATCACGCCCGAGGTGCCGCCGGATCTCGCGCGCAAGTTCACCGCCCACGCCCTCGCCGAGGTCGAGATCGGCGAAGCGGCCCTGGCCGAGCTGCCCGGCGATCTGCCGCGTGGGGGAGGGCCGGAAGGCAGCCGCTCGACCGGGCAACCGGGCAGCCTGCCCCCACGCGATCCCCAGGATATCGGCCGCTCAGGCAGCCTGCTTGACGCGGCCGGCTCAACGGCGCGGGCGAGCGCTCTCTCATCGCGCCTGCCACCGGGCGGCCTGCTGGATGCCGGCTGCTCGACCGGCGGGCTGGTCGTCGCCGCCGCGCGCCGTTTTGCGTTCGTGGCCGGCGTGGATGTGGCGTTTCGATGGCTCGTAGTGGGCGCTGTCCGGCTGCGCGAGGCAAGCGTT
>DASQHK010000713.1:0-6857 GCA_035632135.1 Bryobacterales bacterium | reverse complement strand
TGGCGTTGAACTGCAGCCGCTCCGTCCGCAGTCGCGTGTAGCCGGCGCGGAACTCGTTGATCACGCGCGGCGAAAAGATGTGGGTCTCCTCGAACACGCCCTGCCGCGTGTTGTTGGTCCAGTCGCCGGAGGAAAAAGCCGCGGCCGAGAGCGGCGGCGGGATCGACGCGGGCGGCGTCAAAATCTGGTCTGACATGCTGAAGCGGGCGAACATGCTGTCCCTGTCCGAGATCCTGTGATCGATCCGCACATCGCCCTGGTCCAGATTGTCCGGCTCTACCGGGTTAGTGAGATAGTTGTTCGCCACGCCTTTCAACGAAACCGATCCGGGAACGGTCGGCGCCGGCATGAGCTTGATCAAATTGAGCGAAGCCGGATCGAAGCGCGACAAGGGAATCTGGTTGCCTGTAAACGGCTGGCGGATCACCTGGCCGCCCTGGATCGTCGTGGTGCTCGGGTCCAGCACCGGAACCCACCCAGCGAAATTGCCAGTACGCCAGGGAACCGGCGCCAGCGTTGCCAGGAACGTGTGCGCGGTGCGGATGCGCGTGCCCTGGTAATCGGTGAAGAAGAACGTGCGGTTCTTGCCGTTATAGCCCGGCAGCTCCACCGGCCCGCCCACCGCGCCGCCGAACTGGTTCTGCTTGAAAGGAGGTGTTGGCCCGGTGGCGGGGTCGAAGAAGTTCTTTGCATCGAGCTTGCTATTGCGGAGGAACTCGAAAGCGCTGCCGTGAAACTCGTTCGTGCCCCCCTTGATCGTCACGTTCATCACCGCGCCGCCCGAGCGGCCGAACTCCGCGCTCATCGAGTTGGTCTGCACCTTGAACTCGGCGATGGCGTCCGGCGAGGGTCCTACCACGAAACTCGATTCGTTGGTCAGGTCCTCCGACAGGCTGTTGTTGTCGATGCCGTCCAGCAGGTAGTTGTTCTGGTACGGACGGACGCCGTTGGCACTGAAGCCGCCGGTGCGCTCGTCGCGCGCGCCGGGAGCGGTGGGCAGCGCGCCCGCCGTCAGCACCGCCAGGCGGGTGAAGAAGCGGCCATTCAGCGGCAGGTCCACGATCTTCTGGCTGTCCACGACCTGGCCCAGGTACGACGTGTCGGTCTGCAGCCTAGGCGCCGCGCCGACCACTTCCACCGTCTCGGTTACCTGGCCGACTTCCAGCGCCACGTTCACACCGATGCGGTCCTGAACGTTGAGCGTGATGCCGCCGCTCACCGACTTCTTAAAGCCCTGCGCCTCGACGGTGACCGAGTAATGGCCGACCGGCAGAGGAGTGACCACGTAGTTGCCCGACGAATCGGTACTGGTCTTGGTCTCAGCGCCGGTGTCGGTGTTGGTGACCGTCACCGACGCGCCGGGAATGACCGCCCCGGTGTTGTCGGTGACCGTGCCGACGATCGAACCGGTGGTCGTCTGGGCGGCGGCGACGCCGAGCATAAGCAAAGAGCAAATTACAAGTCGAGCCCAAAGCGAAGACTTTGCCATAGATCCCTCATCCCTTAGGAAGCTGACCTAGTTTGCCCTAAATGGAGGCTTTAGCGCAAGTAAATTCTTGGGTTAGCCGCACCGGCCGGGAGGGGCCCAAACCGGGCGGCCACCCCCGGCAGGGGGTGGCCCCCGCCCTCCAGCAGGGTCGGTCTGCTATACTCCGGCTCAAGCAGCAAAATTCTTCGAAAGGGAACTTCTTATGAAGCGGTTGAAGTTTGTCGCCATAGTCGCGCTGCTCGTGTATGCCGGCATCCGGCCCGCCGCGGCGCAGAACTCCACCATCCAGGGCATTGTCACCGACCAGTCCAGCGCCGTCGTTCCGGGCGTGCAGGTAACGGTCACCAACGCCGCCACCGGCGTGGCGAACGCCCTCCAAACCAACGAGAGCGGTTTCTACTCGGTGCCGCTGCTCGATGCCGGCACCTACCGCGTGGAGGCATCCAAGCAGGGCTTCGCCCCCGTCAAGCGCGACAGCCTGAAGCTCGACGTCGGGCAGACGGCCCGCGTCGATTTCACGCTGAAAGTCGGCGCTGTGGCGGAGACCGTCGAGGTCACGGCGGCGCTCGCGCCCATCGACTCGCAAACCTCCACGGTCGGCCAGGTCATCAACAACCAGCAAATTGCGGAACTGCCGCTCAACGGCCGCAACTATCTCCAGCTCGCGCGGCTGACGGCCGCCGTGGCGCCCTCGAACGGCAGCCGCACCGACGCCAAGGGCTCCTTCAGCGCGCTCGGCCAGCACGGCCTGCAAACCAACATCATGCTGGACGGGGTGGACAACAACTCGCGCTTCTCGGGCGGCCAGCTCGGGTTCGAGGCCCAGGGCGTGACGCCCTCCATCGACGCCGTGCAGGAATTTAAAGTTGTTACCAACAACAATTCGGCGGAGTACGGCTTCCGCATGGGCGGCACGGTCATCGTCTCCACCAAGTCCGGGACCAATGAGTTCCATGGCTCGGCCTACGAGTTTTTCCGGAACGACAAGCTGGACGGGGCGAACTTCTTCGCCGTCGGCCAGCCCAAGCCGGCGTTCCACCGCAATCAGTTCGGGGCCACCGTGGGCGGGCCGGTGATCAAGAACCGCACGTTCTTCTTCGCCAGCTACGAAGGCACCCGCATCCGCCAGGGATCCAGCAGCATCTCGACGCTGCCGACCGTGGCGATGCGCAACGGTGATTTTTCAGCAACCAGGCCGATCTTCGACCCCATGACCACCCGTCAGGACGCGGCCGGCAAATACGTCCGCGATCTCTTTGCCGGCAACCAGATCCCGGCCTCCCGCTTCGATCCGGTTTCCCAAAAAGTGATCGCGCTCTATCCCATCCCCAGCCTGCCGGGGATCGTGAACAACAATTTTTTCTCCGGCTCGCACAAGGACGACACCGACGAGATCGACACGCGCGTGGACCACAACCTCTCGGACAAGCACCGCATCTTCGGCCGCTACAGCCGCCGCCAAGAGAACAGTCTCGATCCCGGCCCGCTCCCTCTGCCGGCCGATGGAGGGCTATGGACTACCACCGATGTCATCGCCCACAGCGTGGTCGCCAACCTGAACTCGACGCTGACGCCGACGCTCAATAACGAAGTCCGCTTCGGTTTTAACAAAATCGATTCGCTGCTCGATATTCCCTGGACGACCGGCCTCGACTCGCAGCTCGGCATCAAGGGCGTGCCCGACCTGGGCAGCATCACCAGCCGCGGCATGGCGCGGTTCTCGCCCACCGGCTACACGGAGGTGGGCGCGCGCAGCTTCTGGCCCAACCCCAACAACCTCCACGTACTCCAGCTTTCCGACCAGTTGCTCCAGGTCCACGGCCGCCACATGCTGAAGATGGGCTTCGCCTTCACCCGCGAACTCATCTATCGCAATTCTTCCCGGCTTGCCCGCGGGCAGTTCTCCTTCGACGGCTCTTTCACTCAGGACCCCAACAACCGCGGCAAGACGGGCGACGGCATGGCCGATTTTCTGCTCGGGATCGCCTCTGGCGGCACCATCGGCAACCGCAACGGAGAAACCGCCGTGACCCACAATTACTCCGCGTTCTTCCAGGACGACTGGCGCATCACCAACCGCCTCACGCTGAATCTCGGCGTGCGCTGGGATGAGTTCGGCCCGCCGACGTTCCCCGACTCGGTGGTCAGCCGCCTGGAAATCTTCCCCGGCCCGAACTTCAACCAGTTCTCTATCCCAAGGACGACGGCGATTGCGGTTGCACGCACGAGCTGCGAGACTTCGCGCCCCGCTTCGGCTTCGCCTTTCAGTTGACGCCCAAGACGGTGGTGCGCTCCGGCTTCGGCATGTTCTACGGCGAGCCGGACTCCATCGCCCACGACGGCACGGAGCGCTTCTGGAACCAGGCGCCGGCGTTCACCGAAATCAGCTTTCCCACCGATCGCCTCTTGCAGCCCGGGCTGATCGTGCAGGACGGCTTCCCCGCGGGCCTGCTGCCTACTACCAAGCTACAGCCCAACGTGCTGGCGCGCTCGGCGTTCCCCTTCATCCCCACGCAGTATTCCATGCAGTGGTTTTACGACTTGCAGCGCGAGCTGCCGCTCCAGACCGTGGTGACGCTCTCTTACATCGGCTCAGGCACGCGCCACCTGGTGCAGACGCTCGATGCCAACCAGCCGCTCACTCCCGCCCCCGGCGCCGTCCAGCCGCGGCGGCCGCTGCCGTTCTTCGCCGGCCTTACGCTCATGGACCCGCTCGGCAACGCGAGCTACCAGGCTGTCACCGCCAAGGCCGAGAAGCGCTACTCCCAGGGCCTCAACCTGCTTGCCGCGTATACCTATTCGCACAGCATCGACGACGCCATCGAGACCGACACACTGGCGGGCGGCGAGGGCCTGCAAAACAACTACGACGTGCAGCGCAGCCGCGGCAACTCCGTCTTCGACGTGCGCCAGCAGTTTGTGATAAGCGGCGTCTACGACCTTCCCGCCGGCAGCGGCCGCAAATGGATGAACCGCAAGGGTCCGGCCGACTGGCTGCTGGGCGGCTGGCAGCTCGGCGGCATCGTCACGCTGCGCACCGGTATTCCGTTCACGCCGCTCGTGAGCACGGACATCTCGAACACCGGCACCACCAACCACCCGAACCGCGCCGGCAACGGCAATCTCTCCGGCAGCGACCGCACCATCCAGCGCTGGTTCGACACCGCCGCCTTCGCCATCCCTGAGGCTTACACGTACGGCAACGGTGGCCGTGACATTCTCTACGGCCCGAATTTCAACAACCTGGATCTGAAGATCGCGAAAAACTTCCGCGTGACCGAAGCCAAGCGCGTGGAGTTCCGTTTCGAGATGTTCAACGCCACCAACACCCCGCACTTCAACCTGCCGAACGCCAACGTTAATCTGCCGCAGGGCGGAAAGATCACCTCGGCGGGCGAGCCGCGGGACATTCAGTTGGGGTTGAAGTTCGTGTACTGAAAACCTGGTGGGCCCTGCTGGATTCGAACCAGCGACCAACGGATTATGAGTCCGCTGCTCTAACCGGCTGAGCTAAGGGCCCAAGTCATTCTATTTCATGATCTTACTCTTTCTTATGCCCACGCCCTTCCTTCCTCCACGAATGTAGCACGAAGCCGGCAGAGGCAGCGCTTTCTCACCGACCCGACCGCGATTGCCGTGCCGCACCCAGTCCACCGTCTCGGCCCGGTAGCGGGCTTTCCACCGCTGCGCTTGCCGTTCGCTCAGGTCCAACACGCGGGCGGCTTCGGCGACGCTCAGGCGGCCCATCGCCGCATTCTCAATGACCTTCACTCTCTGCAGCTCTTGCTGCGTCACTTCGATCACGGGTGACAGAGTCACGTTGCAGTTAGGGGGGTGACATAATCACGGAGCATCCACAATACATGGAATATCCTTGACAGCGAGCCCACCCTCGTAATAACCTAGCTGACGGCTATCGGTCCGGAGGGGTCCCAGCAGGCCGCGGTTGTTCCGAAGGGTCCCCGCCGACCAACCCCAGATCAAGCTGCCATCGGAAAAGTGGTTAGCCATCGAACCTGCCACGCGATGCCCCAAGCGCACCGCCGGAATTCGCGAGTTTTGCCTTGGGATCCCCGCTCGCCGATCGGGCGTCGAGAATCTTTCGACGCCTTCCAAGGTGGGCGCGTCCTGTGATAACTGGAGGAGCTATGTCCGAGAATCTACCTGAAAAAGTCGCGGAAAGGAAGTCAAACGGCGCGACCCGACGTGAGCTGTTTCAGATCGGAAACGTGCTCGCCCTGCCGGTGCTATTGGGCGGTGCGGGAGCCAAGGCGGCGACGACCGGTCCGCTCAAGGCCGGACCGGAAATCTATCAGTCTATCGGCGTTGAGCCCGTCATCAATTGCCGTGGTACCTTCACCATCATCGGTGCAAC
Organism: Bryobacterales bacterium; assembly: GCA_035632135.1. Taxonomy (GTDB): domain Bacteria; phylum Acidobacteriota; class Terriglobia; order Bryobacterales; family JACQDG01; genus DASQHK01. The sequence goes on along the minus strand of DASQHK010000713.1, from coordinate 993 downwards.
CGTCGAGTTGCCCGAGGTCCGGGCCGCGATGGAGGCGGCCTCCCAGTACTACGTGCAACTGGACGAATTGGCGGACGCGGTCGGACAGCGGCTGGCCCAGTTGACAGGGGCGGAGTGGGGAATGGTTTCGGCAGGCTGCGCCGCCGGACTCAAACATGTGACCGCCGCCTGCGTGGCGGGCGGCAATCCCGAGAAGCTCATCCGTATTCCCGACCTGACCGGCTTCGACAAGACCGAGGTGGTCATCCCCAGGTCCTCGCGCAGCGCCTACGACCACGCGGTACGCAACGTCGGCGTGAAGATCATCATGGTGGACACGGCGGAGGAACTTCAGAACGCGCTGAATCCGCGGACGGCGATGATCTACCTTTCAGCCGGCGGCCCGTCAGTGTCGGGACCGCTTTCCTTGGAAAACGTCGCCAGGATGGCCAAACCCAGGAACATTCCCATTCTGGTGGATGCGGCCGCCGAAAACCTGACGATTCCGAATGTGCACCTGCAGCGGGGCGCCACAATTGTGGCCTATAGCGGAGGGAAAGCCATCCGCGGTCCACAGTGCGCCGGGCTCCTGCTGGGCAGCAAGGACATCCTGATGTCGGCGTGGCAGGCCAGTTCTCCCCACCATGGCCCCGGCCGTGACAACAAAGTCGGCCGGGAGGAAACTTTGGGCATGCTGGCAGCCGTGGAAGCGTGGGTGAAGCGCGATCACGAAGGCGAATGGAAGACGTGGCTCTCCTGGATCGACACGATTGCAAGGCGTGTCTCGACGATTGACGGCGTGAAGACGGCCGTGCATGAACCGGCCGGCCTCTCCAACCATAGCCCTACGCTCGTCATTAGCTGGGACCCGAAGAAGCTGCACATTACCGGGGAGGAGGTGGCCGAGGAGGTGGCCCGAACCAAACCTCGGATCGCGCTCGGCGCAGGCGGCGGCTTTCGCGGCCGGGGCGCCAGGGAGCCCGAATCGGGCACAACGTCCATTTCCATCACCCC
>DASQHK010000712.1:0-2160 GCA_035632135.1 Bryobacterales bacterium | reverse complement strand
TCTGCTACGCTCCCCTGTGTGATTGCTTTTCCGGGAGAACGCCAAGGAACACCTAATGAATCTACCTAGATTGCTGCAAGACCTCCACGCCGAAAAGCGATGGTTGGAAACGATGATTGCGGCCCTCGAGATCGCCTCGCGCACGCCGGCTCATCGGTTCACCGGGGTGCTGATTAGCAGCCTGGAAGACGGGGAACTGCCAGAGTGCATTCTGCACTTGGGGAAGCAGAAGAAAGCGCAACTGGCGCGGCTGGCCGAACAGGTCCGGAGGGATGATCTGAGAAAGCGAAGCCAGGCCGACGCCAGGCTGGTTTCTATCGAGCCGGACACTCGTCGAAGGGTGGCTGTCGCGTAGCTCCGGGGCGCAGGAGGCGCGGCCGCCCACGGAGGATGGTCCTGCCCGACCGCCCCGCGCAAGTGACGAACAAAGAAGGCCGGAGGAGGTGAGTCTTTTCGCCCGCCCGGAGTGCCCGTGCGCGCCTCCTCCGGCAGGCCCGATGAATCCGAGAGATTCCCTCGCGGGTGGCTTGCGCTTCGAACCAGTCTGTCTTGAGCACAAGAAGCCGCTCCGGCCGCCGGCACTGAGCATGTTCCATCTGGAAGCTCGCCACGGCGCCGCAGCGTCTTCCTTTTCTCAGTTTTTCCTTTCTTCTATATCTCAATTCTGCCGTTCCCTGCGTTTTAAGATTTATTTTTCGCCTGTTTTCAACGCCTTTTTCATCTCCGGCGCTTCTAGCCTGGCGGACGCCTGCTACGCTCGAAGTGTAGGGGAGCAAAGGTTCCGGAAGCCGCCTTTCTTACAACTCTGCGTGCACAGCGGGCGTCGGGCGCCGCACGACGCAAGACGCCGCGCCGCGCCGCGCCGCCTTGTGCGCTTTCGCAGAGGCCACGGTTGTACCCGGGATTTCGGCGGAGTACCCACCTGTGATCCCACCTTCAACTCCTGCTTGCGTCCGGAGGCCGGTTCCCCTACACCCGGGACTCCGGCGCGGCCCGCCCATTTCCCTTCCGCCCCTCCCGCGATGTTAGCATCGAAGAGAAATGCAATCTTCCATCTGGTTCCAGACGCTGGCGCAAGACCAGCGGCTGCTGCTCGAAGCCTCCGATGCGCTGCCCAAGACCGCCGAGGTGGCGATCGTCGGCTCCGGCATGTCCGGGCTGGCAATCGCCTATTACTTGTTGGCATCCGGCGTCTCCTCCATTTGCGTGCTCGATCGCGACACCGCCGTGGGCGAGGCCAGCGGCGCCAACGCCGGCGGCCTGTGGTTCGCCCAGCAGAGCGCCGAGATGGGCCCGCTCACCCCGCTCGCGAAAGCGAGCAGCCGGCTCTATGACGAGCTGGCGGCCCAGCCCCGCTGGAATTTCGATCTTCGCCGCACGGGCCTGCTGGAACTGCTCGCCCGCGAGCAGGATTTCCCCGAAGCCGACGGCCGCGTGGAGGCCGTTCGCAGCGCCGGCTTCCGCGCCGAGCGCATCGGCGGGCCAGAGCTGCGCCGCCTCGAGCCGGCCCTCGGCCTTCACGGCGGCCCCGCCGGCGCCATTTTCTACCCCGACGAGGGCCAGTTGCATCCGGCCAAGCTGGGCGCCGCGCTGGTCCGTCATCTCAAAGCCAATCACGTGCGCTTCTCGTTTCACACCGACGTGGCACGAATCGGCGCCTCGCGCCTCGAAACGTCGCGCGGCCCGCTCGATGCCGGCACGGTGGTCATCACGGCCGGCTCCTGGACGCCGCTCCTCACCCGCACGCTCGGCTGGACGCCGCCCATCAAGCCCATGCGCGGCCAGCTCCTGGCCACCCCGCCGCGCTCCCCGTTCCTCCATCACACCATCATCGGCGAGCATTTCTATTACTGGCAGCTCACCGAGGGGCACGTCGCCGGCGGCGGCACCGTAGAGGACGTCGGCTTCGAGCGCGGCACCAACCCCGCCGACCTGGCGCGCATCCGCGCCGAGATGGACACTCTGTTCCCCGAGCTGCGCGCCGCCCCCACCGCCTGCGCCTGGTCCGGCTTCCGGCCCTATTGCCAGGATCTGCGGCCGGTCATCGGCCCAGTCCCGGGCCACGACCGCATCTACGTCGCGGCCGGCCACTTCAAGAAAGGCATCATGCTCTCGCCCGTCACGGGCAAGATCCTCGCCGACCTGATCACCACGGGCCGC
>DASQHK010000711.1:0-2129 GCA_035632135.1 Bryobacterales bacterium | reverse complement strand
CATGCTGCCGGCTGAAGCTGTCGAAAAACTCGATCCATGCGTCTCTTGGAATTTCCTCTGTCGGGGAACGCGGTTTCTCTGTAATCACAATCTGCGCCTCCAATCTGTGGGACAGAACCTGCATCGAATCGCCCCACAGGCTGAGCCGCCTCAGAGAGGCTCTCGCTTACTTCCTCGCCGCGAGGGCTCCGTTGGGCGCCCATCTCTCCAAGGGCTCTTCGGGGAAGTAGGCGTTGAATTGATATTGCGTCACCATGCGCTCTGTGTTGAAAAACGATCCGTTCAACGCGATGGCTGAACGCATCACTTCGGCGTAAGCCGTCGGCTGGCCGTAGAACACGGGAAGAATGACGCGCTCCAGTTTGTCGTACAGCGAGGCGACTTCCGAGGATTCCTCTTCGATGAGGCCGCCATCGCGGCCGATGGCCCACCCGGTTACCCCCTCCAGGCATCCCTCGATCCACCAGCCATCGGGAACACTGAAGCTCGGGACGCCGTTCAGAGCGGCCTTCATGCCGCTGGTGCCGGAGGCTTCTTCGGGCCGTTTCGGCGTGTTCAGCCACAGATCGACGCCGGCACAGATGAGCTTGGCCCACGCCATGTCGTAGTCTTCGACGTAAATGACGCGCACAAGCGGGTGGAGAGCCGCGGCTGCCTCGAAAACGCGCCGGATCAGAGCCTTGCCCCCTTCGTCATCGGGATGCGCTTTGCCACCATAGACGACCTGCATCGGGCCAACCAGGCGCGCGATGGTCCTGAGGCGCTCCAGGTTGGAGAACAGCAGGTCAGCTCGCTTGTACGTGGTGGCGCGCCGGGCGAATCCAATGGTCAGGATCGCCTCGTCCAGCGCGACGCCCGTGCGGCGCGTAACCTCCTCGAGCAAAGCGCGCTTGGCGCGAAGATGGGCAGCGCGGATCTCGTCGAGAGAGATGCCGATGGCGTAGCGGAGATAAAGATTGTCGTGACGCCACTCCGGGATGTGGCGATCGTAAAGTTCCTGGAACGGCGGCGAGGTCCAGGTGACAGCGTGCACCCCGTTGGTGATGGCGTGAATCGGAAAGCGCGGGTACATGCCGCGAGAAACCTCCCCGTGGCGCATGGCGACGCCGTTGATGTAATGCGAACAGCGCAGCGCCAGATAGGTCATGTTGAGCATGCCGCCGTGGCAGCAATTTGTGCCTTCGAGCAGCCGCGTGCGGGCATCGCCGAGCACCTGCCGGGCCAGTTGCGGATCATACTGATCATGGCCGGCCGGCACGGGGGTATGCGTGGTAAAAATGCACTGGCGCCGGACGGCTTCCATATCGTCTTCCTTGATGGATTCAACGCTGCGGCCCCGCAACTGCTCTTCGATCAAAGCCAGCGCCAGCAGGGCCGAGTGTCCTTCGTTCATGTGGTAACTGGTGATTTCGGTGTAGCCCAGCTTATCGAGCATCTCGACGCCGCCGAGGCCGAGCAGCACCTCCTGGCAGAGGCGGTAATGGTTGTCTCCACTATAGAGAAAGTCAGTGAGGCGCTGGTCCCAGGCGTCGTTGGGCGGCAAAGCGGCGTCCAACAGGTAGACCGGCACCACGTGGCCGGTTATGCCGCGCAGCGAGTAGCGCCAGGCTCCAAGCAGAACCTGCCGGCCTTCGACCGTCACGGGCACCTCAACATCAACAGGCTCGAGGACCGCTTCGGGCATCCAAGAAGCCGGCTCTTGCTTCTGGTTTCCGTGCTCGTCCAATCGTTGCCGGAAATAGCCTTTGCGGTGGATCAACGTCACCGCGACCATCGGCACTCCCAGGTCGGCCGCCGAGCGCAGCATGTCCCCCGCCAGGATCCCCAAGCCGCCGGCATAGGTCGGGATCGCCGGATCGAGCGCGATCTCCATGGAAAAGTAAGCGACCCTAGCTTCACCGGGTTGATGCTCCATGCTCGGACTTTGCCTCGCCTGTTGCGGCCCCGCCGGGTCAGCCCATAGGCCCCGGGCAACCGCCCGCGTAGGATAAGCCCGCAATCCTGTTGCCAGCGGTGAAGGCGCGGGTTTACTTCGCCTAGGGTTGCGTGCAGTGGTCCTGGCCCGCGCCGATTGGGGGATTTGACCCACTGGATTCTCCTTGCTTGTTCGCCCATGCGAAGTTCCTCTT
>DASQHK010000710.1:0-7132 GCA_035632135.1 Bryobacterales bacterium | reverse complement strand
GGAGATCGATGAAGCCCGGCGCGACCCAGACGCCGCCGGCGTCTGGCTCGGATGCGCCGCCGGCCGAACCGCCGCCCGGCGACTCTCGCACCGCGGCGATCCGCCCGCCCGCGACTTCAATCTCGACCGGCCGGCCGCTCTCCGCAGAAATTCCCAAGATCATAGAATGCCGCCCTTGTTTTATACACAATTTTTGAACAGTACTATCGCGCCAAACCCGCTTCCCACAAGATAACAAAGTTGTGGATAACCGCGGCCCGGACCGAATTTTCCCTTTGACATGGCGCGCCGACGGCGCTATAAGTGGCAACGGTTCCGAGAGGTCATCGGGTTTGGGCACTCAGTCTCAGAGGGCGTGCGAGATGCGGAACCTTGATCCTCAGCGGCGCTGAGGGGAGCGAAGCGATCGGCCCGACGAGGCTGCCTGGTTCTGCTGTTGCATCGAGGGACTGTGAGGATGGCGGACGGGCGCAACACCCGGCCGGCGGAGCGGACTTTCGAGTGATGGCGGAAGGGAACTGCCGGACGCTGGCGCTCGCGCAGCGCCCGGCTTTCACCTGGATCGCAACCACCGGCCGGGAGCGTTGATCCCTTCGGGGGGAGCAAAAGGTCGCGGAAGCGGCCGCGCAGGCGCAGAGGCGCTCGAGAGATCACTCGGAACCATTTTTCTTTTCGGCGGCGGGGATCGTCCGCCAGCGAGCTATCTCGCGGCTCAGAGAAATCGGTTCGCCGCCAGTTTTCGCCGGCTCACGGGTGCTTTGACACGCGCGAGCCGGCGGCCAGCAGGACCGGTTTGCCGTGGGGCGTGTGCCGGTAGGCCTCGGCCCAGGCCTCCTTGCGCGCCACGAGGGCAGCCGAATCAGTCAGGCCCTTGTCGGTGATCAGGCGCTCCAGCGTCGCCAGCCAATGCTCGTAGTAGTGGGTACCGTCGTCAGGCTCGCCGCGATCTGCCGCGGCTTGCAGCTCGGCGGCCAGCGCTTCCGCCCATTCCTTCCAGGTGAAGTGGCCCAGCTCGGAGAGCTTGACCGCCATAGCGAACGCCTGAGCCTGCCAGGGCTCGGCAAATACCGGACCGCCTTCGTCACGCGGAACGCGCGGCAAATCGGCGAGACGCCCGGCGCTGAGTTTAGGATCGGATGTGCTCAAGGTAGTCGTCCCACATGTCGAGGTGGACGGAATCGCGGGGAGACGCCTGCTCCCCCCAAAGCTCACGCGCCGCGAAGCGCACGGAGTACACGTGCTGCCGTTTCTCGCCGCGATACAGCGCATTCGTATCGGGGAACGAGTAGACGCCGTGATCGCGGATGATCTGCCCTGTCTTGCCACGCGCGTATCGCGGCAGCCGCGTGTGGCCGCTGGGATTGATGTTGCGCGCGCGCACGCGCTGCCCTACGCGAAACAGGGGGGCTACCGAAGGGTCCTGGCTGGAAGGAATGTCCCTATTGACCCCGCCGGCCATCTCGCGCGTGAACGCGGGAGCAGCCTTGGCCGAACCCGGCGCTGCCTGGCCGCTTGCGAACTCTTCGGGTGTAACAAAGCCGTATTTGACTACCCGTTTCTCCAGCGCTGCGAACCACTTTTCGTAGTAGCTCATTCGCAGATAGTCGGCCGGGGGGAGGAGTTCAATGTCGTGGCGCCAAGCGTCCAGATTCCACTTGCGCCACGCGCTCATGGCGCGGTTCATTGCGTAGACGCGGCCTTCCCAGCGCGCGTGGAACACCGGCTCGTTTTTTTCGTAGGGGATCCGGCCCATGCCATCCATGCCGCCCATGTCGTGCACGCCGTTCATGCTTGGCCTCTGCTTGCCGGCAGCGAAACCTTTGCCACGCCCACCATCGCGTCGCGGGTAACCAGCGCGGCAAGTTCGTCCTCGCGCAGCTTCTCGCTTCCAGCGGGACGCTCCGGAAGCACCAGGTACCGCAACTCTGCGGTGCTGTCCCAGACCCGCACCTCGACGTCTTCGGGCAGCTCGAGCCCAAACTCGCGCAGAACACCCCTCGGGTCGATCACGGCGCGGGAACGGTAGGCTGCGGACTTATACCACACCGGCGGCAGACCCAGGATCGGCCAGGGATAACAGGAGCACAGCGTACAAACCACCAGGTTGTGCACCTTCGGCCCGTTCTCGACGACGACCATATGCTCGCCTTGCTGGCTCGTGAATCCAACTTCGGCAATCGCAGCGGGCGCGTCGGCCAGCAGGCGTTTCTTATAGGCGGGATCCACCCACGCCCGTGCGACCACGCGCGCGCCGTTGCGCGGGCCGATCTTGTGTTCGAAGGTGTCAATCAGGGCGTCGAGCGCCGCTGGATCCACCAAGCCCTTCTCGACGAGCAGCGACTCGAGCGCCTTGACCCGCAGTGTGGGGTCGGAGGGAACCGCCTGATGGTCGTGAGTGTGGATTTGATCCTGCCCTTTCAAATGGCCCTCCGCGGCTGCCGCACCCGTGGCTGCCAGGAAACCACGCCGAGTCGTGCTCATCGAGCGCCCCGGCCGTTCATGGCGGATTGTCCATAGGCCAACCGATTTTCAGCCTGACGCACTTTGCTTCGATCACGGTTTCTGTTGGCGAATGACAGCTTGGATCTGCTCCAGGTTGAACTTGTTCAATCCGACGATCTTGGCTTGCGAGCGGAACTGCGGCGGCACCACCAGCCGCGCTTCCTCCTTATTGGCCGCCTCCACTATGAGCCAGGCACAATGGACGCCGTCCATGCACCCCCAGTCTGCATGGGACAGGAAATGGGATCCCGTGGAGAGAAACACGTGCACTTCCTTGGCACAGGCTATGGTTTCTACGGAATGTGGCACTTCGATGAGAAATCGTGGCATTACTGAATCCTCTTTGCGGCTCGCGTGCGACGCTGGCATAGCACATACAATCCCGATTCGACGAGATCTGTTGCTCGGTGCACCGTGAACTCCTTAGGCACGTAGTTATTCCTATGGCTCCTTCACACCGCCACTGGCTTCGGCGCGCTCACCGGCGTCAGCCAGCCGTAACGGTCTTCGGCTTCGGCGCGGATAATCGAGAAAAACTTTTTTTGCAGCCGCTCGGCGATGGGCCCGCGCCGCCCACTGCCGACCTTGATGCGGTCGACCGAGCGGATGGGCGTGATCTCGGCGGCCGTGCCGGTGAAGAAAACTTCGTCGGCGATGTAGAGCATCTCACGCGGGACGGCCTGCTCGATGACTTCGATGCCGGAGTCGCGCGCCAGGCACAGAACCGAGTCGCGGGTAATGCCGGGCAGGGCGGAGGTGCCGAGCGGCGGCGTGTAGAGCTTCCCGTTGCGCGCCACGAAGATGTTCTCGCCGCTGCCTTCGCTCACATAGCCGGCGGCGTCGAGCGCGATGCCCTCCGTGTAGCCGTTGGTCACAGCCTCCATCTTGATCAACTGCGAGTTCATGTAATTGGCCGAGGCCTTGGCCATGGCCGGCAGCGTGTTAGGCGCGAGGCGCGTCCAGGAAGACACGCACACGTCCACGCCCTCCGCGAGCGCCTCCGGCCCCAGGTACTTGCCCCATTCCCAGCAGGCGATGTAGACCTCGATGGGATTATGAAACGGCAGCACGCCCATCTCGCCGTAGCCGCGGAAGGCGATCGGGCGGATATAGCAGGAGTCCATGCCGTTGACGCGCACCAGCTCGGTCATGGCGTCGATTAACTGGGCGCTCGAGTAGCCGATGTCCTCCATGCGGTAGATGCGGGCGGAGTCGGTGAGCCGGCGGACGTGATCGGCGGCGCGAAAAATGGCCGGCCCGGCGGGCGTCGAGTAGCAGCGGAGACCTTCAAAAACGCTGGAGCCGTAGTGCAGCGTATGGGAAAGCACGTGCACTTTGGCGTCGTCCCAGTTGATGAACCTGCCGTTGTGCCAGATCTTCTCCGTCGCTTTGATCATGCCGTTTCGTCCTCAGTTGGTGAAATTATAACATGCGGCGCGCGAACGACTTCCACGCCAATCGCCGGCGTTTTCGGCAGGTCCAAGCGGGGAGGGGAACTGCCAGCGGCGAAAATGCTAATGTGGTTTTAGGCGGAGGTGAGCCATGAGACAACACGCGCTACGCGTCGGCGCCGCGCTGCTGGTTGCCGCTGTGGGGCTCGAGGCCGCGCGCGAGATCAAGCCGGGGTTCAACCTGTTCTCGCGCCAGCAGGACATCCAATTGGGCAAGGAAGCGCAGCAGCAGGTGGAAAAGCAGCTCCAGGTGGTCAACAACCAGCCGCAACTGGAGAGCTACATCACGCAGCTAGGCAGCAAGCTCGCCGGCTATTCGCAGGCGCCGGACTATCCTTACAGCTTCCACATCGTCGCCGACAAGGCGATCAATGCCTTCGCGCTGCCCGGCGGGCCGGTCTACGTGAACACCGCCACGATCGCCGCCGCTGAGAACGAAGCGCAGCTCGCCGGCGTGATGGCGCATGAGATCTCGCATGTCGTCCTGCGGCACTCCACCAACGAGGCGTCGAAGGCCTACGCCTGGCAGATTCCGCTGGCCATCGCCGGCGCGGCCGCGGGCGGGTCGCTGCTCGGCCAGCTCACCCAACTCGGCCTTGGGCTGGGGGTGAACTCGGTGCTGCTGAAATATTCGCGCGACGCCGAGCACGACGCCGACATTCTGGGCGCGCGCACCATGGCCAAAGCGGGCTACGATCCGGTCGAGATGGCCCGCTTCTTCGAGAAGCTGAAGGCGCAGGGCGGCGGATCCCCGGGGCTCCAGTTTCTCTCCGACCACCCCGATCCCGGCAACCGCGTGCAGTATGTCTCAGCCGAAGTGCAGACCCTGCCGCCGCGCCAGTACACCAAGGGATCCTCCGACTTTTCCCGCTATCGCGACATGGCCGCGCGCGTTCCGGTCAAGGACGTCAAGCGGGGCTACAACGACCAGCCGAGCGGCAGCCATCCGCACCCCGAGTTTCCCTCCGCGGAGCTGCGCGAGTTTCGGGGCGGCGGCTTCCGGCTTTCCTATCCCGCCAACTGGCAGCCCTACGGCAAGGAGAATGACCCCTCCGTCACCATCGCCCCGCGCGAGGGACTGTTTCAGGATTCCCGCGGCGCCGCGCAGATCGGCATGGGCGCCATCGCCGGGTATTTCTCGCCGGACTCCCTGAAAATGAGCATCGCCGCCGCCACCGATCAGCTCGTGCAGGACCTGCGGGCCAAGAACCCCGACCTGCGGCTTTTGCGCGGCCAGCGGCAGAGCGTGGTGGTGGACGGCAGCAACGGCGAAACGCTGGTGCTCACCGGGGCCTCGCCCTTCGGAAACGAGCGCGAGATCGATTCCCTGCTGACGGCCACGCGGCCCGAAGGCCTGTTCTACCTGGTCCTCATCGCGCCCGAGAGCGACTACAACAGCCTGCGGCCTACCTTTGTCCAGATGCAGCACTCCGTGCGCTTCCACTGATGGGATCCTCCATTCGGGCCATCTTCTTCGATTTCGACGGCGTGCTGGTGGATAGCGAGCCGGTCCATTACGAATGTTGGGCCGAGGTGCTGGCCGGGTATGCGATGCCGCTCGAGTGGGACTTCTACAACCAGAACTTCATCGGCTCGAGCGACCGCGACATGATCCAGGTGCTCTGCGAGCGGTTTGGGAGGAGCTACGACGCCGGTTTCTTTCGCCAATGCTACGGCGAAAAGACGAAGCTCTACGAGCAACGCGCCCGCGGTCGTCTCGCGGTGCCGGAGGAGCTGGTATTGTTCATCTTAACTAGTTTCAAAACGTTTGACTTAGGGGTGGTTTCCTCAAGCAGCCGTTGCGAGGTGGAGCCACACCTGGCGGGGCGGGGAATTCGCCGCGCGATCACGGCGCTGGTCTGCCGCGAGGACGTGGAACGCTGCAAACCCGATCCCGAGCCGTACCTGCGGGCGCTCGACATCGTAAATGCCCAGGCTGACGGCCGGGGCATCGCAGCGGCCGAGTGCCTGGTGGTTGAGGACTCGGAACCGGGCGCTGAAGCGGGCCAGCGCGCCGGGATGAGAGTGCTGCGGGTACCGGGCCCGGTGGGCGTTCTGGGGATGTTGGAGGCAGAGCTTCGCCGGGGGTGATCCTGGCCGGCACGTTGCTCGTGTCGGATAAGATATATTATGTTAAATATGCTGGCGGGAAACCCGCTGGCCTTCCCACACGCCCGTTAGTAACCTGTTCCTGTGACTCTGCTTCCCAACTGGCGCCAGTGGCTGCGTCTGCGCCGCATCGACCTGCTGTGGCTGCTGGTTGTTGCCGCCCTGGCGGCGCTGGCCTCGACCCGACACCGCCACAGCCGCTACGAGTTTGTGGCTCTGGCGGCCATCGCCCTGGTCCAGATTGCCGAGATGCGCTTCCCGTTTTTCATGACGCGGCTGGGGGCGATTGTCACCGTTATAGGCAAACTGGTGCTGGCGTGGTTTTTGGTTTACGTGACGGGCGAGATCGAAAGCAGCTACTACCTGATCTTCCTGCTGCCGGTGGTGACAGCCGCCTCGGCGCTGGGCCTGATCGCAACGCTGCTCGCGTCGCTGGCGAGCGCGGCCGCCTACTTATCCTTCTTATTGCTGGTTCCCTGGGACCGCTATGAGCTGACGCCGGACGCCGAGCGCGTGCTGGCCATCAACATTCTTTTCCTCTTCATGACCGGCCTCCTGCTCAACTACTTCGTGACCGAGAACCGCCAGCAGAAGGAGCGCTACCGCAAGGTGGCCGACGACCTGGCCATCGCCAACCAGGAGCTTGGCCAGGCGCACGCCGAGGTGCGCCGCTCGGAGCGGCTGGCGGCGCTAGGGCAGCTCACAGCCGGCCTGGCCCACGAGCTGCGCAACCCGCTGGGCGCGATCCGCGGCTCGGCCGAGCTGCTCTCGAAAAACGTTGCTTCCGAGAACGCCGTGGCCCGCGAGATGGCCACCGTCATCGCCGGCGAAGTGGACCGCACCAATGCGCTGGTGACGCGCTTCCTCGAATTCGCGCGGCCCTCCGCGCTGCACCGTGAAAAGTCGGACCTGCACGCGGTGATCCGCGGCGCCATCGACCAGCTCCGCCGCGCTCTGCCGCCGGGCCAGGATAGCTATCGCATTGAAACGGACTTCGCCGCCGGCCTCGGCGAGATGCCCCTCGACGCGCAGTTGATGGAGCGCGTCTTCTTCAACCTCATGCAGAACGG
>DASQHK010000709.1:0-8215 GCA_035632135.1 Bryobacterales bacterium | reverse complement strand
TTTTCTCCAGGCACACCGGAACCACCTGCCTCTGGAAGCTGCGGTAGTGCGCGTCGAGTACGTTGATCGGCATCTGCGCCGTGTCCCAGGGATGCGGCTTGCCGAGCATCTTGAGGTGGATGCGCGGGTCTTTGTGGCCCGTGAAGCCGATGAACCGCACCTTGCCGGCCCGGCGCGCCTCGAGCGCAGCCTTGATGCCGCCTTTCTCAAACACCCAGTCGGGGTCGTTGTCGTAGACCATTTCATGGAACTGCCACAGATCAAGATGGTCGGTGCGGAGACGCCGCAGGCTTTCCTCGAGATCCTTCATCGAGCCCGCATAGTCGCGCTCGCAATTCTTGGTCATCAGGAATACCTTGTGGCGGCGGCCGCCGGTCGAGAGCGCCTCGCCCATCCACTCCTCGGAGATGCCGTCGTGGTAGTCCCAGGCGTTGTCGAAGAAGTTGACGCCTTCGTCGATGGCGGCGTGCATGATGCGGATGGCCTCGTCCTTGCTCGCGGCCGCGCCGGCGTGCCAGCCGCCCAGGCACAGGATCGAGACGCGCTCCCCGGTGCGACCGAGCAAGCGCGTGGGGATGCCGCCCGGGCCCATCCGCGTTTGCGCCAGCACGCTTTCGGCGAGCGAAGCGGCCAGGGCGCTGCCCAGAACGGACTCAAAAAATTCACGCCGGGAGGTTGGAGGGGTCATAGGACGCTGCTCCTTTCGGGGGAGTATAGCGCAACGGTTGAGCAGCGGCCACAAGCACTTACGGCATTAACCCTAGTGCCATTTGGAGGTCAGGCCAGTGTAAAATAGGAGCATGCGACACATTCTTGCGTTGTTAGCCATTGGTTGTACGCTCATGATGACGCTGTCGGCCGCCGATCAAAGCGGCTATATCAAGGCACGAGGAAAACCGACCGGCGCGGGGTTGTTCGTGGATGGGAAGTATGTCGGTCCCGCAGAGCGGTTTACCGTCCCGGAGAAGTACCCGGTGAATCCGGGCGAGCACGAGCTGACGTTCAAAGACCCGCGCTACGAAGATTGGAGCACAAAGGTCACGGTCCAGGCAGGCAAGACCACCAAGATCCACTATCACCTGAAGTGGGTTGAGCCGGCCAAGCCACCCTTCGGCCGCCTGCGCTTCGGGGGCGGGGAACCGGAGTCGTTTCTTTCCGTGGCCACGGGCGACGCCGGGCCGGTTTACATCAATGGGAAGTTCTTCGGCTTCGTGGATGAACTCAATAACGCCGGGGGCGGTCTCCTGCTGAACCCCGGGACCTACGAGGTCCACGTCGTCTCGCAGGTGTATGGAGACATCACCAAAACAGCGACCATCACAGCCAACAAGGTCACGATGATCGATCTATCGAAGAGGTGACGCCGGCGGGCCGGCCTTTCTAACGACCCTCTGGCGCTCTGCATACGGCGCTTCCGCGCGGCCGCTGTTTCGACTGGCCGCGCTATTGGCCGGGAAGGCGAGGAAGCAGGGCGCGCGGCCTGTAGGGGTGCGGTGTCTCAAGCGCCCTTCAACTTTTGCACCAGGATCTCGACGGCCTGCTCGGGAGAAGTGGCCAGATCGATGAGCCCGCGGCCGGTTTCCTGCCAGGTCCGGCCGCGGCGGCTGCACTCGACCTCGCGCACCGAGGCCAGCACCGGTTCCCAGAAGCGCATCGCCACGCAGGGGCGCACCGGGATGGCGCGCTTGTTGAGGCTTTCCCAGAGCGCGGCCAGCTCCAGCAGCGTACCCGTGCCACCTTTCAGCACGACATAGCCGTCGCCTCTCTCCACCAGCGCGAAAAGCCGGTCCTGCCAGCGCGGCACCGCGATCTCTTCAGCCAGGTAAGAGTTCGGCCGAAGCTGATAAAACGGCGTGGTCATGCCGATGGTGTGGCCGTGGGCCTCGCGAGCGCCGCGCGAAACGGCTTCCATGGCGCCATAGTAGCCGCCTGAGCAAACGGCAAAGCCGGCCTGCGCGAGCCGGCCTCCCAGCTCGCGGGCCTCTTCGTAATCAGGCGAGCCGGGCGGGGGTGAGGAATTCCCGAAAACGCAGACGACCTTGGGCATCGTGGGTGGCGCCGTGCCGGTGCGGCTTCCCAATGTAACACCCGCCGCAGTCCGCCGTGCGTGGTCGTTCCCGCCCTTGTTTTTTTCCCTTCCCTCGCATCTAAACTCCACACCCGCCGCGGCCGATTATTCCTGTGATGAACAGACGATTCGTTACCGTACTTGGACTGTCAGCAGTCTTGGCGCTGGTGGTATCGGGGATTTTCTACCAAATCACCAGCTCGGCAGGCCACCCACGCAAGGCAAAGATCGACACCAAACAGGTCGTGGTGGCCACCAACCCCGTGCCGCTGGGAGGCGTGATCAAGGCGAGTGATCTGAAGATGGTCGCCTGGCCGGCCGAAAACGTGCCGCCCGGCTCGTTCGACAAGCTGGATGAGGTTGTGGACCGGGTGGCGATGAGCAACATCCTGGTGGAGGAGCCGGTGCTCGCGGGCCGGCTGGCGGCGAAGGGCAGCGGGCTGGGCCTCTCGCCGATCATCCCGCCGGGCATGCGTGCGGTTTCGGTGCGGGTCAACGACGTGATCAGCGTGTCGGGGTTCGTGCTGCCCGGCTCGCGGGTGGACGTGATGGTGACGGCGGTGCCGCGCGCCGGCGGGGAAAGCGGGCCGGTGACGCGCACCATCCTGTCGAACATCCAGGTGTTGACGGCGGGCAAGAACATCCAGCCGGACGCCAAGGGGCAGCCGGAAAACGTGCCGGTGGTGACGGTGCTGGTGACGCCGGAGCAGGCCGAGGTGCTGACGCTGGCTTCCGGCGAGGGCCGGATCCAGCTCGCCCTGCGCAACAACAGCGACTCGCAGCAGGTGATGGGAGGCGGCGTCCGCGCGTCAGACATTTTCACCGGGGGCGTGAAGCCCGCGGCGGCCGAAATCACCCGGCCCCGGCCGCGACTGGTGCGCGTGAAGATGCCGCCACCTTCCCCGACGGCAGCAGCTGCGCCGCCTCCACCGCCGCACGTGGAACTGATCCGGGGCGACAAGAAGACCACGGAAATCATTCCGGCCGTCTACAGGTAGCGCATCCATGCCGGCCCCCGACACGCCTCACCCGAGCCCGGTTTTTCGACCGGTGCGGCCCATCCGGATGGCTGTGGCGGCTGCAGACGCACCGCGGGGGCCGGGCTTGTTTCTGTCACCCAGTTGGGCGCCGCGGCCCGGTCCCGTGGGCGCACCGGCGAGCGGCCGGCCGCGCGGCGCGAGCGGCCCCCAGGGCGCTCCGGAACCGCCGGCTCCGAAACGGTGAGCGGCCTGACTATGTCGACACGAACAGAGCTGCAGGCCATTCTGGTGTGTCCGGATCGGACGCTGGCCCAGCAGTTTTCCTCCACCATCGCCGACCTCAAGACGCTGAATATCGTAGCCGATATCAAGGAGTACCCCACTCCGGCCGCTCTCGACCAGCGCGTGAACCTGCTGCGCCCGGATGCCGCGCTGCTCGATGTCGGCTCGGACCGCAGCGCCGCGCTGGGGCTTCTGGCGCACCTGGTGGCGGCGCACCCCGGCCTGTCGGTGATCGGGCTGCACGGGACGGGTGACCCGGAGGTGATTCTGCTGTGCATGCGCAGCGGGGCGGCGGAGTTTCTGCACGCGCCGTTTCGGGAGGCCGAAGCGGAGCAGGCCATCATGCGCCTGGCGCGCCGCAAGGAGGCCGACAACCGCCATGCGCCGGCCCGCGGCAGGCTGCTCGCCTTCGTGCCGGCCAAAGGGGGCAGCGGCTCCACCACGATTGCCTCCAACGTCGCTCACATGGTGCACCAGGTGGCGGGAAAAAGCGTGCTCCTGGCGGACTTCGACCTGGCGCAGGGGACCGTGGCGTTTGCGTTCAAGCTCAACCACGCCTATAGCCTGCTCGACGCCATCCAGCACTCCCATCAGCTCGACGAGAGCCTGTGGGGATCGCTGGTGGTGAACCGGGAGGGTGTGGAGATCCTGCCGGCCCCTGAAAAGCCTTACACCGCGGCCATCGAGCCTTACCGCGTGCACGAATGCCTGGAGTATGCGCGCTCCATTTACGAGTGCGTGGTGGTGGATCTGGGATCGATCACGGAGAAGGTCGCTCTGGCCACGCTGAACGAGGCGGACCAGATTTTTTTGGTCGCCAACCCGGAGCTGCCGACGCTGTTCCTGACGCGCAAGACGCTCGGCCTGCTCCAGGAGCTGGGATTCCAAAAGGAGCCGGTGCGGGTGCTGGTGAACCGGCTTCGG
Organism: Bryobacterales bacterium; assembly: GCA_035632135.1. Taxonomy (GTDB): domain Bacteria; phylum Acidobacteriota; class Terriglobia; order Bryobacterales; family JACQDG01; genus DASQHK01. The sequence continues at coordinate 3,961 of DASQHK010000709.1, read as the reverse complement.
AAGCGCGAGGAGCTGAGCACCGCCGACATGGAGAAGATCTTTCGGTCTCCCATCTACGCGACTTTTCCCGAAGATTACGCGAGCGTGCGCCGGTCCCTGACGGAAGGCAAGCCGGTAGAAGAGAACTGCGACCTGGGCGTGGCCTATCGGCGGTTTGCCGAGGGCCTGTTCGGGGTCTCCAAGGGAGCCCGCAAGAAGGCGCCGCTGGTCGGGTTGAAGGCCCTGTTCAGCGAGAACTGACGGCGAGCGATTTACCGCAGAGAGCACAGAGTTTTTCCGCCGTGGCGATCTCCGCGACCTGGGCGGTGAATCAGGAGCCGATAAGTAAGGGATGAGGGAGAACAATGCCAATCGTGGAGTCCAAGAAGCCGGGAGAAGTGAGCTGGGATCAGCGGCTGCGGCGCGGCGCCGGGCGGTCCAAGCCGACGCTGAATCCGGAATACCAGGAGCTGAAGTTCACGCTCCACCGCAAGCTGCTCGACAAGATCAATCTGGAAGCGCTGGCCTCCATCGACAATCAGAAGCTGCGCAACGAAGTGCGCTCGGCGCTGATGTCGCTGCTCGACGGCGAGCAGACGCTCCTCAGCTCCATCGAGCGGCAGCAGATTTCCGAGGAAGTGCTGGATGAAGTGTTCGGCCTGGGGCCGATCGAGCCGCTGCTGCAAGATCCCACCATCAGCGACATTCTGGTGAACACGCACAAGCAGGTATACGTGGAGCGCAAGGGCCAGCTCGAGCTGACCAACGTCACCTTCAAGGACGACGGCCACCTGCTGCGCATCATCGACAAGATCGTCAGCCAGGTGGGGCGCCGCGTGGATGAGTCCTCGCCCATGGTGGACGCCCGGCTTTCCGACGGCTCGCGCGTCAACGCCATCATCCCGCCGCTGGCCGTGGACGGACCGCTGCTGTCGATCCGGCGTTTCGGCACCGACAAGCTGATGCCGGCGGACCTGGTGGCGCGCGGGGCCATGACACAGGGGATGCTGGAGCTGCTCGAGGCGGCGGTGAAGACCAGGCTGAACGTGATCATCTCGGGCGGCACGGGCTCCGGCAAGACCACCATGCTGAACGCGCTGTCGGCGTTCATTTCGCCTAAGGAGCGCGTGGTGACCATCGAGGACGCGGCCGAGCTGCAGCTCAAGCAGCCGCACCTGGCGCGGCTGGAAACGCGGCCGCCGAACCTCGAAGGCGAGGGCGCCATCCGGCAGCGCGAGCTGCTGGTGAACAGCCTGCGTATGCGGCCGGACCGGATCATCATCGGGGAGTGCCGCGGCGAGGAAGCGCTGGACATGCTGCAGGCGATGAACACGGGCCACGACGGCTCGATGACCACGGTGCACGCCAACTCGCCCCGCGACGTGATCACGCGCATGGAAGTGATGGTGACGCTCGCCAACGGCAACCTGCACCTCAACGCCATCCGGCAGCAGATCGCCGCGGCGGTAGACCTGATCGTGCAGGTGGCGCGGCTCTCGGACGGCTCGCGCCGGGTGACTAGTATCACCGAAGTGACCGGCATGGAAGTGGACGTGGTGACGTTGCAGGACCTGTTCGTCTTCGAGAAGCGCGGCGTTTCGCCGGAAGGGCGCGCCCTGGGCCGCTTTGCGGCCACCGGCATCCGTCCCAAGTTCTACGAGAAGGTGCGCGCGGCCGGCATACCCTTGCCGCCGGATTTGTTTGAGTCGGTGGTGGATGTGAGTTGAGGAATGCCGCGCGTTGAGCGAGCCACGCGGGGTTAAGAACGGCTGTCAACAGAGCCAGGAGCCAGCCCTACGAGGAGTTAATTATGCCTCCGATGATCATGATCACTTTCGCCGTCGTGGCGCTCAGCTTCCTCGGCTTCTTCCTGTTCGTGAATCGCGTTTTCGAGAAGCGGGAAACCGGCAAAGTGCGGGACCGCCTGCTCGAGCGGGTGCCCACCGAAAAGCCGTCGGCCTCCGCGCAGCCGCTGTTCCGCCATGAAGACAAAGAGAAAAAGAGCCTGGTGCATCACATCCTGACGGGCCTGAAGGTGGATGCGCGTCTCCAGGAGCTGATCGAGCAGGCCGGATTGCACTGGAGTTCGGGGCGCACCGCCCTGTCCATGGTTATCCTGGGAATCAGCGCCTTCGACATCGGTTGGTACCTGCTGCCTTATTTCAAGATCGCGGCGCTGATCCCGGGCGTGTTCTTCGGCGCGCTGCCGTTCCTTTACATCACGCGGCGGCGGACCAAGCGATTGCGGAGGTTCGAAGAACAGTTTCCGGACGGGCTGGAATTCGTTTCGCGCTCCATGCGCGCCGGACACGCTTTTTCGGTCTCCATGGAAATGCTGCACCAGGAGTTCTCCGACCCGCTGGGAGGGGAGTTCCGGCGCACGTTTGACGAGCAGAACCTGGGCCTGCCGCTTGATCTGGCCCTCGAAAAGCTGGGCAAGCGCGTGCCCCTGATCGACGTGCAGTTCTTCGTTTCGGCGGTGCTGTTGCAGAAGCGGACGGGCGGCAACCTGGCCGAGATTCTGGACAAGCTGGCGGGGCTTATTCGGGAACGCTTCAAGCTGCGGGGCCAGATCCGGACCATCAGCGCGCAGGGGCGCATGTCGGGCCTGGTGCTGTGCCTGATTCCGATTGTGGTGGGGACGATCATGCTCTACGTGAACCCGGACCACATGCGCTTTTTCGTCGAAGATCCGGCCGGCAACTGGATGGCCGGGCTGGCGCTCGGTTTTCAAGTACTGGGATTCATCGTGATCCGCAAGATCGTCAACATCGAAGTGTGACGGCCCTGCAGGAGGAACTATGATTGTGATGTGGTCGCTCGGGCTATTCGTCGTTCTGACGGGCATGCTGTACGTGCTGGGCGTGAACGTGTGGCTGGGGCCGAAGAGTATCATCGAGCGGGTCTCGGGGCAGAATTGGGCAGCCAGCCACGAAGCCACGCATCCCAGCCTGGTGTTTCGCGACGTGCTGCAGAAGCTGGGCAACCTGGTGCCGGCCTCCTCCAAGGACATGAGCGTGCTGCAAAGGCGGCTGATGCGGGCTGGCATCCGCGGGCCCTCCGCGCTCAAGATCTTTTACGGCGTCAAGGCCATCCTGGTAGTGGTGTTGCCGGTGGTCGCCTTCGGGCTGACGCTGCGGTTTCACGTCGAAGGTTCCAATCAGGTGGCGGCGATCGCGGCGGGCGCGGCGCTGGGCTTCTTCGGCCCCAACAAAGTGCTGGAATCGCTGATCAAGCGGCGTCACAAGCGTTTGCGGAAAGGGCTTCCCAACGCGCTCGACCTCATGGTGGTGTGCGTAGAGTCGGGGCTGGGCCTGGATCAGGCGATCATGCAAGTGAGCAAGGAACTCCACCAGGCTCACCCCGACATCAGCCAGGAGTTCGCGCTGCTAAACCTGGACCTCCGGCACGGCAAGCGGCGCGCGGAAGCGCTCCACGACTTGGCCCAGCGCACGGGCGTAGAAGACCTGAAGAAGCTGGCCGCGGTGCTGATTCAGGCCGACCGCTTCGGAACCAGCATCGGGCAGTCGCTGCGCAACCACTCCGAATACATGCGGATCACGGCGCGCCAGGATGCCGAAACCCGCGCTGCCAAGATCGGCATCAAGCTGGTCTTTCCGATCTTCTTCTGCATCCTGCCGGCGCTGTTTGTGGTCACGGTTGGTCCGGTGGTGGTTCGCATCATGCGCGACCTGCTGCCGATGATGGACAACCTGTAAAGAAGCAGCAGGCAGACCTCGATCGCGAGAGCCATTCCCTGTGTGCGGTAGAAGTCTCGACGGAATCAACAGCTTTGCCGAGCGGCGACTGGAGTCAGCCGCGGGCAGCCTTGCGCCGCCGGTGCCTTCCGTGCGCGGGGCGAAACCAATGAACAGCGTGTTCGCGGAGCGGTGAAGAGTCAGCCCGCCGGACGATAAGCCGGTTTCTGTACCTCGCCGAAGCGAGGCGGCAGCCATTCCTCTGGGCGGCGCATTACTGCGCC
>DASQHK010000708.1:0-4195 GCA_035632135.1 Bryobacterales bacterium | reverse complement strand
TATCACGGCGTGCAAGGAGTGAGCCAGTTCGCCATCGCCGCCGCCGACATTGCGCTGTGGGACATCGTCGGCAAGGCCCTCGAAACGCCGGTCTACAAAATTCTGGGAGCCTTCCGCGACCGCATGCCCGCCTACGCCATGGTCGGCTGGTATTACCAAGACGATCAGGGCCTGAGCCAGTACCGGAAAGCGATCACGGCCGCTTTCGAGGAAGGCTTCGGGGCCGTCAAGATCAAGGTCGGGCGCGGCGCGCTCGACGACGACGTCCGCCGCATCCGCGCCGCCCAGGATCTCGCCGGGCAGCGGCGCGTGATGGTTGACGCCAACCAGGTCTTTAACACCAACGAGGCGATCCGCCGCGGCCGGGTTTACCAGCAGATGGGCTGCTTCTGGTTCGAGGAGCCGCTCCAGCCGCAGTTCAAGCAGGGCTACGCCGAGGTGGCCGCCGCGCTCGATATCCGCATCGCCACCGGCGAGAACGAGTATACCAAGTACTCCTATCTAGATCTGATGCTGCGCAAGGGCGTGGACGTAGTGCAGCCGGACAACCGGCGCGCCGGCGGGGTCACCGAGTGGATGGAAATCGGCGCTCTCGCGGATGCCTTTGGCCTGGAGCTGGCCAGCCACGGCGGCGGCCCCACCAACCTGCACATGCTGTGCGCCATGCCCAACGCCATCTACGTGGAGAGCGGCAGCCTGCGCGGCGAGTCGAGCCACGTCGAAAAACAGCGCCTGGTGGACGGCGCCATTCTTGCCCCGGTGGGCCCCGGCATGGGCAGCGAACTGCGCCCCGACTTCATCGCCAAAAACCGGGCGTAGTTGCTACAGCCCCGAGCGCTCCTCTCGCCGCTGCGGCTCGGTGGCTACCTTCTCGTACTCCACGTTGAACTCGCAGCCAAAGATGACGATCAGGTTCACGATGTACATCCAGATGAGCAGGACCACGGCGGCCGAGATGCTGCCGTAGAGGTCCGTGTACCGGGCCACGTGCTGCACGTAGGAAGCGAACAGCAGCGTCGCGGCCACCCACAGCGCCGTGGCCAGCACCGCGCCCGGCCAGATGAAGCGCCACTTCTGCGGCCGGTTGGGGCCGACGTGATAGAGCTCGCCGATGACGACGGCGCTGGTGGTGAGCGCGATCATCCAGCGCAGCACCTGGCCGGCCGGCGCCACCAGCCATGACACTTCGCCCAGATGGGCGGCGAGCCAGTTCTCGATCTGCTGGCCGAAGAACAACAGCAGCGTGGCGGCGATCAGAGGTGTTCCCGCCATCAGCAGCAGGGCGATCGCTACGGCACGGGCCTTGAGAAACGAGCGGGCAGTCGGAATGCGATAGGCGGCGCGGAAGCCTTCCATCAGGCTGATCACCACGTTCGACCCCGACCAGATCGCCACCACCCAGGCTCCGGCCAGAATGCCCTTCGTGCGGATGCCTTGCGCGGCGAGAAAGCGCGCCGCCACCTGGTAGGCCTCCGGCGGCAGCACCCGATCGAGCGCGAGCGAGATTTCGTCCACCACCGCCGAAATGTTCTGGCGAAACAGCAGCGATGCCAGGACCATCAAACCGGGAAAAAACGAAAGCACCGAAGAGTAGGCGGCGCTTTTGGCGATATCAAAGCCGTTGTCGTGGAACAAGCGGCCGGCAGCGCGCTTCAGCATCGGGAGCAAGCAGCGAGCATTCATCACAGTGAGTCTCTTAGTTTACAGCCGAGCCTCGCGGCGGTCCGTACTCCTTGACAAAGGGGAGAAGAAAAAGCGAAACTGGGAGCGTGCTGTTTCCTGATTTTCCGCCGCCCCAGCCCCTGGTCGGCATTGCGCGGCTGGCCGCCCAAAGCCCTCTGCTCGAAGCCAAATCGCGCGTGGAATACTTCGAGCTGGAGGCGCGCAGCATCCTCAACAAGTGCTCCAGCTCGCGCATGCCGTTCCCGTTCACGATCAATCCTTATCGCGGCTGCGAGTTCGGCTGCCGCTATTGCTACGCCCGCTACACGCACGAGTTCATGGGCATGGACGACGGCCGTTTGTTTGAGGAGAAAATCTACGCCAAGACGCGCGCCGCCGGGCTGTTGCGCCAGGAGTTGCGGCGGCATCCGGAGGGCGAGATCGCCATCGGCACCAGCACCGATCCCTACCAGCCCGCCGAGCGGCGCTTCGGCGTGACGCGCGGCCTGCTGGAGGTTTTCGCCGGCGAGCGCGGGCGGGTTCTCTCGATCACCACCAAATCGGACCTGGTGGCGAGAGACGCGGAACTGCTGGCGCGCGTGGCGCGAGCCAACGTGGTGCATGTCAACATGACCATCACCACGCTCGATGCCGCGCTCGCCCGCCAGCTCGAGCCGCGCGCGCCGCGCCCCGACCTGCGCCTGGCGGCGGTCGAGGCGCTCGCCTCCGCGGGGCTTTCCGTGGGCGTTTTCCTGAACCCGATTCTGCCCGGCCTGACCGACGCGATCGCCAACCTCGACGCCGTCGCGGGGGCGGCGAAGCGCTCCGGCGCCCAGTACCTGGGCGGCGGCATCCTGTTCCTGATGCCTTCCGCGCAGAAGCAGTTCTTCCCGTTTCTTGAAGCGGAGTTTCCTGCGCTTGCCCCGCGCTACCGCGCCCGCTTCGCGCACAACCCGTACTTGCGCGGCGAGTACGCGCGCAGGATCCGCGAGCGCGTGGCGCGCCTCCGCGAGCGGCACGGCCTGGCCAGCGCTCCGCGCGAGTACACGCCGGAGTTTGCTTCCGCCGGGCAGCAACTGGCTCTGTTCGAGTGCGGCTGATGGACATGCCGTCAGTCCCGCGCCGGCGCCCGGAAGCTTGGAGCCCTGCCGTTTTGCGGTAGAATGCGCACATGCCAACCACCACTGCTACCACCAACCGCGACCTGGATTTGCAGCACCTGTGGCACGGCAACGTGCAGCACCGGGGGCTCGAAAGCCGGCCGCCGCTGGAGATTGTGCGCGCGGAGGGCTGTTACGTTTACGACCCGGAGGGGCGGCGTTACCTGGACGCCATGGCGGGTCTGTTTTGCGTGAATGTGGGGTGGGGGCGCAAAGAGATTGTCGCCGCCGCGGCCGAGCAGATGGCGCAGCTCGCGTATTACCCGCTGACGCAATCGCACGGGCCGGGCGCGCGCCTGGCGGCGCGCCTGGCGGGCCTGCTGCCGAAGGGACTCAGCCGCGTGTTTTTCTCGAACAGCGGCTCGGAGGCCGTGGAGACCGCGCTCAAGATGGCGCGGCAGTATGGACGCCAGGCGCACCCGGGACAGAACCGCTTCAAGGTCATCGCGCGGCACCGCGGGTATCACGGCTTCACGATGGGAGCGGCGTCGGCGACCGGGCAGATCTTGCGCAAGCAGGCGTTCGAGCCGCTGGTGCCGGGCTTCTTCCACGTGGCGCCGCCGGACCACTATCGCTGCTCCTGGTGCTCGCGCGAGCCGGGGTGCACGCTGGCCTGCGCCGACGAGATCGACCGCACGATCCGCATGGAGGGGCCGGAGACGGTGGCGGCGGTGATCGCCGAGCCGGTGATCGGCGGGGGCGGCATCTTTCCCGCGCCGGAGGGGTACATCGAGCGGCTGCGGGAGATTTGCGACCAGCACGGGTGCCTGCTGATTCTGGACGAGGTGATCACCGGCTTCGGGCGCACGGGGAAGCTGTTCGCCTTTGAGCACGCCGGGGTGCGGCCGGACATTCTGACGCTCGCCAAAGGTATCAGCTCTGCCTACCTGCCGCTGGCGGCGACGGTGGCGACCGACGCCGTTTTCGAGGCGTTCCGGAGCGTGGACGAGGCGAAGTTCGCGCAGGTCAGCACGTTCGGCGGGCACCCGGTTTCCTGCGCGGCGGCGCTCGCGAACCTCGACCTCCTCACCGGCGAGCGGCTGTGGGAGAACTCGGCGAAGATGGGTGGTTACCTGAAAGAGAAGCTTGAGGCGCTCGGCGATCCGCGCATCGGGGAGGTGCGCGGGCGCGGGCTGCTGCTGGGCCTGGAGATGGTGGAGGATCGCGCGAGCCGGACGCCGCTGGCAGAGCCGAAAGTGGTCGCCATTCAGAAAGCGGTGCGCGACGCCGGCGTGATCATCGGGCGCAACAACGACACGGTGCCTGGCTACTGCAACGTGCTGATCCTGTCGCCGCCGCTGACGCTGACACGGGCGGAAGCGGACGAGATCGTGGGGGCGCTCGGGAAGGGGCTGGCGCAGGCCCGCTGAGGC
>DASQHK010000707.1:0-4113 GCA_035632135.1 Bryobacterales bacterium | reverse complement strand
AGCGGCCAGGAGACCAGCGCGGCGGAGTATGCGGCGGTTTCGCCCAGAGCCGTGCGCGTCGCCACCGGCCGCATCGGGCGGTCGATCGTGCCGGTCAGCTCGCGAAGCCGCTTTCGCTGCGTGTCGGCGCTCTCGCGGCTGAACGCTTCGCGCCGCGGCGCCGCCTCCCGAATCTCGCGCTCGTAGAACTCGCGCAGCTCGCGGTACTGATCCTCGACAATGCTGTCAGGGAAATTCCACAGCGCAGTCTGCGGCAGCGGCCCAGGCGTTTCCGCCCCCAGCGCCGCCGCCACGAGCAGTAACAGGCAAGCGCGCCTCATCGAGCCGTAAATCGAACTCTGCATGCCGCTGATGGTACCTGTTTTCCCCGCTCTGCGCGAAGGTCGATCTGCACTCCCGCCTTGCTACCCGTCTCGTGAGGCAGAAATTTGAATAAAGGACGGTACCAGACCTGAAGCCAAAGACAAGCGATCGCATCCTGATCCCGTGCCACGGCGCTGCACGCCTGAGGAGCTGCACGACTCTCTCCGTTGCAGCCGAGAACTGAGAAACCAGAAGGGCCGCAATGGCCCTCCCCCGGCTGACCTAAAACTCCACCTTCAAGCTCATCTGCAGGATGCGCGGGTTGCTGGTCGTGGATGTGATCACGCCAAAAGTTCTGTTTCCGATCGTGGCATTGGGCTGGCCGAGATCCGGCCGGTTGAACAAGTTGAAAAACTCGGTGCGGAACTGGATCTTCAGCCCCTCGCGGAACGGCAGCGGGAAAGAGCGAGCCACGCTTAGATCGGTGTTCTTGAAATTGGGACCACGCAGAATGTTGCGGCCCAGCGTGCCGAAAGTACCAGGCGCCGCCTGCGCGACGGCGGAGGTGTTGAAATACTGCGCGATCTGCTGGCCGCGGCTCCCGCCCGTCAGGCTGAGGTTACCGGTCAAGTCGCCATAGGAATCGCAGTTGCCGCCGCATGCGGCGCCGCCGCTGCGATCACCCGAGCTGAACACGGTGAACGGCCTGCCCGATTGCAGCGTCTCGATCCCGCTCATCTGCCAGTTGCCGAAAACGGCACTGAGCAACTTCAAGCCGGTCGGCTTGCCCGGATCGGGCAGGTCCCAGACAAACGAGCCGACGAACCGCTGCGGATGGTCGCTGTCGGCGGGCCCGCGCGAGTGGTTGAAGTTGAAGGGGCTCTGAATGGTGCTGTCTTCGAGGTCGTTGTTGCTGGAGACGTAATCGAGGTTCTTCGACCACGTGTAGCTGCCTAGCACGCTGAAACCGCGCGTGAATCGCTTGTTGATGGAAACCTCCAGCCCGTTGTAGAACTGGCCGAGCGGATGGCCCATCGTGAAGATGTAGCCATAAAGCGGGCTTAAGGGACGGCGCTGATCGATCGTGTCCAGGTTCTGGCTCAACGTCTGGGAGAAATTGTAAATCGGTGCGTTCTGATCGTATCCGATCATCAGGTGAGTGGTCTTAGTCCCCACATAGCCGACCCGCAGGAGCCAGTCCGAGCCCAGCTTCCGTTCGATCGTGAGGTTCCAGTTTTGGGTGTACGGCGGCTTCATTTGATGCTCGAGCGAGTCGAAGTTAAAGGGAAGCTGGTACGGAATCTTGGGGTTGAAATCTCCGCTGTAAGGAAAAATATTGAGGTTCCGCCGGCCGGCATAGGGATCGTCGAAGTAGCCGTCCGAGAAGCGCACCGAAAACGCGAACGGCGTATAGTCGTTCATGTTGTTATACATCCACGTTTCGGGTGTGTCGTAAAAAAGTCCATACCCGCCGCGGATGCTGGTCTTCCCATCGCCCTTCAAATCGTAGGCGAAGCCGAAGCGCGGGCTGATGTCCAGGAAGCTCCCCTCCGTTCCCGCCTTGGGAACCACGTAGCCGTTGGGAAGCTTGTCGCCGGGGTAAAAAGTTCCGGCCGGGGCGTTGACGAAATGTGGCGAGCCCACGCCTGCCTGATACATCGACTTGATGAATTGATCCTGCCGGTTCAGCAAATCGGTAAGCGGGGTAAACGGCTCCCACCGCAGGCCGAAATTCAGAGTCAGCCGGGGCGTAACCCGGAAGGTATCCCCGCCATAGAACCCCTGGTAATGGATGCGGCGAAATTCGATTTCGCCGTTGCCCTGCCGGAACGAGCTCATCAAACCCAGAATGTAGTCGGCCTGGTCGGACCCGGTATATCGTCCGTTGAATTGGAAAATGCCCGCGGCCGAATTAGGATTGTACTCGTTATATCTTGAGAACATCAATTCGCCGCCCCAGGTGACGCTATGGCGGCCGTGAATCCACTGCCAGGAGTGTGTCAGCTCAATGTTGGTGCGGGCAAACTCGGCCGGCTTCAAGTTCGTGCTCAGATTCAGGCCGCTCGCGCCGGTGAGATGCAGGTTAATCTCGTTGGACTGCGGATGGATCGCCACTCCCAAATCGGCGATGGACTTGGGAAACGGCATCGTCCGGTTCCCCACCTCGCGCGCCACGCTGATGTGCGTATCGGAGACCAGGCTGGGGCTTACCACGTAGGTGTATCCCAGCGTCGCGCTGGTGGTCGGCGCGTCGATGCCCGTGCGCACGGTCAGGATATCGTTCGGCACCATCGGCGTGAGCTGGTTGTAGTCCTCCTGAAAGAACCGGGCCACGATGCTGTGGTGGTCGTTGATGCGGTAGTCGCCGCGCGTAACGTAGTCGCTGGTGTCGGCCGTGGTGCGCAAGCTGTAGTGCACCAGTCCGTCCGGACCGGGCGGCGGCGTGAATTGCAGCAGGTTCTGCGCGGCCGGCGAAAAACGCGACTGCGGAATGATGTTGCCGGGGAAGGGCTGGCCGGTCTGAGGATCTTTGATCACCGTCCCCAGCGTCGAGAAATCCCCGGTACGGAAAGGCACCGCCATGGTCACGCCGCTCCCGTTGCCCGCCACCTGCCGCAGCCAAGTCCTCTGGTAGCCGGCGAACAAGAACAGTTTGTTCTTGATGATCGGACCGCCCGCGGTAACGCCGCCCTGGTTCCGCTGCAGGCCGTCCGGAAACCGCGAGAAAAAGTCGTTGGCGTTCAAGTCCGTGTTTCGGATGAACTCAAAGGCGTCGCCGTGGATCTGATTGGTCCCGCTCTTGGTCACGATGTTGACCGTCCCGGCGGAGCTTTTCCCCACCTCCAGCCCGGCGTTGCTCGTTACCATGCTGAACTCTTGCACCGCGTCGGGAAAGGGAAACGCCATGTTGCCGTTGAACAGATTGTCGCTGTTGTCCCCCCCATCCAATGTGTACTTGATCTGGTTCTGGCGCGAGCCGTTGACCGACAGCGCCTTCACGCCCGGAGCGGAATAGGAGTTCAAGCCCGCGTCACCATTGGGGGCGCCTACGGGCTGCACGCCCGGAACCAGCAGCGTCAGGTCAGCCAGGTTGCGGCCGTTCAGCGGCAGGTCCACCACGCGCCGCGAGTCTACGACCTCCTTGATGGTCGCGTTGCTGGTTTCCACCGTCGCCGCCGTTGACTCTACAACCACCTGCGTCGAGACCTCGCCGACTTCGAGCCGGACATCCACCTTGACGTTGTCGTTCACCTGGAGCCGCAAGCCGGTCTGTTCGTACTTCTTGAAGCCGGGCTGTTCCACGCTGATCTGGTACTCGCCAACTGCCAGCAATGGGAACAGAAATTCGCCCGCTTCGTTGGCGGTGGCTGTCCGGGCCTGGTTGGTAGCCACCTGGAGAAGCGTGACCTTGGCCCCCGGAATGACTGCGCCCTGCGAATCCGTTACGCTGCCGTAGATGCCCGCCGAAGCGCCCGCCTGCCCGAAAGCCGGCCTTGCCGCGCACAGCAACACGGCTGCGACCGACAGAAGCACAAAATTGTAGACCCTACTCATAAGCCATGCCTCCTATTGTGGTCATTGGTGAACTGGTCGCAACTGATTGTGGTTATAGAACGCCCCGGCGATTTCTGAACCATCCTTGTTCAAGCCCCTGTTCTCTGGCGCTGGTGGTAGTCTGCCAGCGTTGGGCCGGCAAGTCAAGAGGACAGCCGGCCTTTTTTGCCGGCTTCCTGGTCGCGGGCCGCTCCATGTCTCACTTTTGCGTCTTGCGAATCCGCTGGAACAGCTTCATCTCCCGATCGGCATCCG
>DASQHK010000706.1:0-3863 GCA_035632135.1 Bryobacterales bacterium | reverse complement strand
CATGGCCTCGTGGGTGATGCGGCCGGCCTGGAAGACGCCCTCGCCGAGCCGGGTGACCTGGCGCTCGGAGGTGAGGATGCGCGTCGCCAGCGCAGCGGGAGAGCCGTCGGAGCCGGCGGGGAGCACCTCGGCGGCCTCCATGCGGAGCGAGTTGCTGCCGATGTCGATAGCGGCGTAGCGCGGCATATACCGATTATGCCGGATTGGATGAAGCGGCGGCAGTAATGCGCGCGGCGGGGCGGGCGCAGAGATACCCGCTAGCGGTGAGTGGCGGCGTGGGGACCAGCGTCAGGTCGCCGTCAGCCACCATCGCGCCGCCGGCTGGTCGGTCTCGGGCGGCTGCTTCTCAGGAAACTGGGACGGCCCTTTCAGCTCGGCGCCGCAGGCCGGGCAGACGGGCTTTTCGGAACCCGGCCTCCGGACAAACTCGGTTCCGCAGGAAGCGCACAAAAACGTATTCAGGTTGGACATGGTCTTCACTACCGATTCTTAGCGCGCGGGAGCAGCGGCGTCAAGCCGCTGGGAACAATTTCATCGTCCTGTAACAATCGGGGCCGGGGAGCGGGCGGCCGCCGGTGAAATGCCTCGCAATTCATCGGATTTTGACCGCTGCTTCAATTTGGCGAAACCCCCGCGCTGTATAGTTCTAACAAGAACAAGCCGGCTTGGGAGCAAACCGCGGGCAGGCTGTCCCCGGCTCCGGAGCGCGGGAGGACGGAGATGAGAGAAAAAATATCGGTCCTGCTGGTTATGGCTTGCGAGCGTCGCCTGGCGCTTGTCGAACGACTGCAGTCGTGCGGTATCGCAGTTCTGGCGGTTTCCGACTGTGAAGAGGCGCGGCGCATTCTGCGGACACGGCCGGCTGTGCCGGTGGTACTCACCGACGAGAAGCTGCCGGACGGAAGCTGGTCCAAGGTGATGGAGGAGGTCTGGCAGAACGAGCTGGAGGCGGAGACGATCGTTTGCACCCGCGCCGAAGACCCCGGGCTGTGGATTCACGTTCTGGCGCAGGGGGCCTACGACCTGTTGGTCGAGCCGTATGAAGGCAAAGAAGTCCGCCGGATCATCGAGGCAGCCGCAGCGCAGAGGGGTCCGCGCCCTCTGGCGGTGGCCGGCTAAGCGCCCAGGAACCATCCAGCCGCGAAGGCGGGACGCGCCGAAGCTTTAACCAGCCGCTCATCGAGAATTGACCCGTCCGTAACAATCGATTACTCCCTGCTGGTAAAATTAGGGCTCTCGTTTCGCCAGCCCATGGAAATCCGTGCATACGCTGTGGAACAGGCTTCGGCGCTGTTGCGAAGGCTGGTATGGCAGTGGACGTGTCGGCAGCGCAACGATGCCGGCCGGCGCCAGGGCAAAGCGGGGCGGGCAGCGTTGCCGCCAACGCGGGGCAGCGGGAAGGCCGGCCGCGGCTTGGCGGGGCGCGAGAAACAATAGAGGATACATCCTCTCATGGAAATGCGTGCTTACGTCGCCGAGCAGGCGGCCGCGCTGTTGCGGCGGCTGGTGTTTCGGGCCAAGCGCGTAATGAAGCTGCCCGACCCCGACGCGGTGCACGATCTGCGGGTAGCGATCCGGCGGTTTGCGCAGTGTCTGCGCGTGTTTGCGCAGTTTTTTCCAGCCGCCGAAACCAAACGGATCCGGCGGCGGCTGCGGGGCGTGATGCAACTGGCCGCCGAGGCGCGCGACCACGACATTGCGCTGGCGCTTTGGAAGGAGGCCGGCTTGCCCGCCACTGGCGTCGCCGGGAGGCTGGCGCGCGAGCGAAAGCAAGATGCGCGGAGGCTGATCGAGGGGTTGCGGCAGCTCGAGGAGCGGGACTTTTCCCGCAAGTGGCGCCGGCGCCTGCGGCTCTGAAAGCATGGCCAAGAAAAAAAAGCTCGCCTGGCAGGCGGCGCGCAGCTCCGCCGAGAATGCGCGCGCCGTGCTGCCGCCGCTCACCGAGCAATACCTGCGAGCGGCGCGGAAGCTGGCGGCGGGACGGCCTTCGGCCAAAGCGCTGCACAAATTTCGGCTGGAGACGAAGCGCTTTCGCTACACGCTGGAGCTGTTTCGGCCGTGCTACGGACCGGGGCTGGAGCGCCGCCTCGAAACGCTGGCGCGCCTCCAGCAGGACCTGGGCGAGATCAACGACTGCGCGGTGGCCCAGCGGCTGCTGCTCGATGGAAAGATCCCCGCCGCGTGGCGGGTGCGGATGGAAACGTTTCTGGAGAAGCGGATCGCGTCGCGGCGGGCCGATTTGCGGCAGCGGCTGCGCAGCGCCTCGAGCGAGCGCGGGCTGGTCGATTACCTGCGGCGGTTCGCCGGGCGGAAGCTCCGCCGCGCCGCAACAGCGCGAGACGCGCCGCGACCCGAGCGGGCGGCATCGCGGGGCGTTTGACCCGAGCGCGCGGCCCTACCTATAATGATAGTTTGGCCCTTGGCGCAGTTGGTCCCACGAGCCGCGGGCTGCCAGCCACAAACCTATGCTGCAGGCGACGCAAATGCGACCAGGAATGGTCATCAAGTTTAATAACGATCTGTTCTCCGTGTTCAGCGTGAACCACCGCACGCCCGGGAACCTGCGCGGCTTCGTGCAGGTGAAGATGCGCAACCTGCGCAGCGGCTCGATGATGGAGCACCGCTTCAGCTCGGAAGATCGCGTGGAAAAGGCGCTGCTCGACGAGCAGGAGATGGAATACCTCTACGACGACGGCGAGTATTACTACTTCATGAACACGTCGACCTTCGAGCAGATTCATCTCACCAGGGACCTGCTGGGCGACGGCGTGCAATACCTGACGCCCAACCTGAAAGTCGCCGTGGAGTTTTACGAAGGCCGTCCGCTGAGCGTGGAGCTGCCGGCCACGGTCGACCTGAAGGTGCTCGAGACCGAGCCGGCGCTGAAGGGGGCAACGGTGTCGAACGTCACCAAGCCGGCGAAGACCGAGACCGGGCTGGTGGTGCAGGTGCCGCCGTTCATCACCGAGGGCGAAGTGATCCGCGTGAGCACGGCGGAAGGAACCTATCAAGAGAGGGCTGGGTGAACCGGCGCCGGATTCCGCGCCGGGAATTTCTTCGCTTCACTGCCTTGGCCGCCGGCGGGGCTGCCGCGCTCCCAGGCGCTCCCCAGGACGACCCCGGCCTGCCGCGCGTGCTGCTGATCGGCGACTCGATCTCCATGGGCTACACCGAGCCGGTCCGCCGGCTGCTGCGCGGCAAAGCCAGCGTCTCGCGTATCCCGGTCAACGGCGGGCCGACCACCAACGGCATCCAGAATCTGGCGAGCTGGCTGGCCGGCGGCCGCTGGGATGTGATCCACTTCAACTGGGGCCTGCACGACCTGAAGGTCGATGCGGACGGCAAGCGGCAGGTTCCCATCGAGCAGTACGAGGCGAACCTGCGCGAACTGGTGAAACAGCTTCAGGCGACCGGGGCCAAACTGATCTGGGCGAGCACGACGCCCGTTCCGCCGGGCAAGCAGAACCCCATGCGCCTGGCGAGCGACGTGCCGATTTACAACGCGGTGGCAAAAAAGATCATGCAAGCCAACGGCATCCCCATCAACGACCTCTATGCGTTTGCGCTGCCGCGCGCGGGCGTGATCCAGCGCCCGTCCAACGTCCACTTCACCGACGCCGGCTATGAAGAGCTGGCCGGGCAAGTCGCGGCGGCGATCTTGAAGGCGCTGCGGCGGTAGCTGGCTAACTTCTCTCGAAAGCGGACCGCAACATCTTTATAAGCGCCGGCTCCTGCTCGGGAAACACCGTTCGCAAATCCAGCACCACGCGCTCCTTTTCGACGCGCGCTACCACGGGCACGGGCCCCAGGCGCAGGCGGCGCTCGCAGGCGGTGGCCGAGGCGCCGTCGGGCGGATCGAGAAC
>DASQHK010000705.1:0-2523 GCA_035632135.1 Bryobacterales bacterium | reverse complement strand
AACACGATGCCGCGCGTCAGATAGCCGGCCATGTAATAGAAGCGGTAGCTCTCGGCGGTTTTTTGCGCGATCAGCGTTTGCACGAAGTTGACGCGATTCGGCGCTAGCAAGTTATCGGCGAGGCTGGGCTGTCCCAGCACTTCCAGAATCGGCTCGGCAGCCAGCGCGGGGCGGAGCCGGCCTTCTCTCAGCAGCAGAATCTTGCCTCCAAAGTAGGAGTCGCTCAAGCCGCCCAGGCGAAATTGCTCGAACCGGGAATGCACTCTCCCCACATCGCCGAACACGCTGCAGCGCGGGTGCAGGCCCAGGCTGAAGTAAGTGGACGGCCCCGAAACGTCCTGGCCGGCTTGGAGGCGATCGTAAGCGGCGTAGGCTGTCACCGCCAGCGTGCCCGCCGGCGTCACGTCGGCATCGTCGTAGAAGGCGATGGGCGCGCTGACGCGGTGGCGCTCGGTGATCTCCTGCGCCCCGGCGGGAACGGCGTAGGCCGCCAGCAGCAAAAACAGCGCCCCCGCGACCGCCCGGGCGGGGCTGCTCAAGCCGCGCCTCCCCGCCGCGCCAGGCGCCGCATGCGAATGTGGAAATAGAGCGCCGCCATCAACGCCGTGGTGAGCGCACCGAAGGTGGCGATGGCCGCCCCCGACATCCAGCCCCAGGCGTTCACAAACACACCCGCCCGCGTCAGCATCTCGATCCGGACCTCGTGCTCGCCCCGCGGCGCGAGCACCGCCCAGTTGCCGCCGCCCGCCGCCTCCCAGCGCCCGGCCACTCTCGCGCCATCCACAAACATCTCCCGAGGTTTTTGGTTTAGCAGAAGGACGGCCCGGCTGGGGCTGTGGTACCGGATTTCGAGGCCCGTGCGGCTGGCCTGCGCGCCGAGCAGTTCGCCGCTCCCGTGCAGCAGCCGCAGAGGCAGATCGCCGCGCTCAAAAAGCTGGAACCAGGGCCGCTCGGCCGAGAGCTGATGCGCGCCTGGCGGCGCCAGCAGTCCCTCCGGCGATACAGCCGGCCAAAGACGGCCGTCGAGGTAGTAGTCGCGGTCTTCCGAGGAAGTCAGCAGCACGGGAACCGGCGCCTGGACTTTCCAGCCGCGGCCGGTCGGCTCGACTTCCCCGGCGGCGGCCAGCGCTTCGCCCATCAGCTTCCAGTCCTGGCTGGGCACGGTTGACTCGGCATAAATGGCCGCGCGGCCGGAAACCGACGCCGCGGCCACCACGGTGCGCGCCAGCTCCGTGCCGGTCGCTGTGGCCGAAGGCAGGGCGGAGCCATCCACCTCGCGATCGGGCACCACGTTGATGTCGAACATCAGCCGCTGCGGATCGGAGACGAGCTGGCGGTAGGTCGCGGCGAAGCGGCGGTAACGGTCAGGCGGCGCCGTCCAATGCTCGGAAGGATCCTCGACCTGGAGCGTGAAATCGAAGCGGCGCATCAGGTCCACGATGCGGCGCGAATCGACGCCCAGCGCCGGCGCGACATAGCGGCTGTCCAGGCTGTCGAGCATGGTCACGATGACTTCCCAGCCGCGCTCGCGAGCCAGCGGCTCGGCGGATCCCAGCACGCGCTCGTGCCAGCGCGTAACAATGTCCTGGCGATACCGCAGAAACTTCTCGAGCGCTTGCGGGTTGCGCCGGTGGTAATAGGGCGAGCCGGGAGCAAACAGCAGCGCCGGATCGAAGCCCTCGCGCGCGCGAAACGCGGCCCGCACGTCGTTGTTCATGGGGACAAATTTGTCGGGCCGCAGATAATCGGGGAAGTCGGCGTCGAAGTTAAGCTCGCTGAGGTTGATGCCGTCCCAGTCGTGCGTGGAGAGCAGCGTCTGCATCCAATCCATCGCTGCCCGGAAGCAGGCGGGGTTTTCGAGGTTCATCGCGTAGCGCCAGCCCACGCGGCCGTCGGCGCCGGTGGCCGTTTTCTCGCGCCACTCAGGATGCTCCTCCCACATCTTCGGCGTAACCTGCGGCAGCACGAGCCAGGCGTAAGCGGCGATGCCGTTGCGATGGCAGGCGGCGATTAGTTTGTCGTAGTCGTAGGCGTATTGCGGGTAGAACTGCCACGCGGCGGCGTAGACGGCGCGAATGCCGGACTGCCGCCAGGAAACGGCAAGCCGGTCCACGCTGGTACCGGAGCGGAAGCCGGGGTCGAAGTAAGCCTCGAGTCGTGGACTGCGCGGGGCCGGCCGCAGGCGAAAGCCCTCGTCCAGGTATTCGGCCAAGTAGGGGTAGTGGCTGGTGGCGTCACTGGAGTGCGGATCGAGCGGCGCGGCCAGATACAGGTAGCGGCCCGCGCCGTGGTCGCCTGCCAGCGCCAGCACCTGCTTGCTCTCGGAATCGACCATCAGCTCCTGCGCGCCGGCGGGCGCCGTGAAGCGCTCGACCGGCTCGGCCGGCTGCCACCGCAGCGGCATCTCCGGAAAAAGCACGTCGACCACTGCCGCAACCTCGATGCGATGGCCGGACCAGCGGAATCCCAGCGCGGAGAGCCACGGCTGCCGTCCGTCAGCCACGACGAGGCCGCCGGCCTCCA
>DASQHK010000704.1:0-4016 GCA_035632135.1 Bryobacterales bacterium | reverse complement strand
GGCGCCACGGCGCTGGGCTTCAATTTCTATCCGGGTAGTCCCCGCTACGTGAATTTCGGACTGGGGGCGATCCTGGGCTCGGTCGTGCCGCGACATATCCTGAAAGTCGGCGTGTTCGTGGATGAGGAGGCGGAGCGCATCCTCGAGACGGTGCGCGCCGCCAGCCTCGACGTGGTGCAACTGCACGGAGCGGAAACGCCGCACGACTGCGAGCTGCTCGAGCCGGTGCGCGTGTGGAAGGCGGTGCGCGTCGGCGACGGCTGGAATCCGCAGTGTCTCAGCGATTATTCCTGCGAGGCGTTCTTGCTCGACACGGCGGCGGAGGGCGTCTACGGCGGTACGGGCCGCAGCTTTTCCTGGGAGATGGCGCGGCAAGCGGGCCGCTACGGGAAGATCATTATCGCCGGGGGACTGGACGGCACCAACGTCGGCGAGGCCATCCGGGAGGGCGCGCCGTGGGGCGTGGATGCAAGCTCGCGCCTGGAGCGCGCGCCGGGCATCAAAGATCCCGCCAAGGTGCACGAATATTTGCAGGCAGCCCATGAAGCCAAAGCCAGGCAGCAGCAATAGCGTGGCCGAATTGCTCGGCCCGGACGATCGCGGCCACTTCGGCCCTTACGGCGGGCGGTTTGTGCCCGAGGTGCTGATGGCGCCGCTCGAAGCGCTGGAGCGCGTGTATAACGAGGCGCGCGAAGACCCGGCCTTTGCGGCGGAGTTGGGCGAGCTGCTGCGGCAATACGCCGGGCGGCCGACGCCGCTGTATTTCGCCCGGCGGCTCACCGAGCATTTGGGAGGCGCGCGTATTTACCTCAAGCGCGAGGACCTGCTGCACACCGGCGCGCACAAGATCAATAACTGCCTGGGTCAGGCGCTCATCGCCCGGCGCATGGGCAAGCGCCGCATCATCGCCGAGACCGGCGCGGGCCAGCACGGCGTGGCCACGGCCACCGTTTGCGCGCTGTTCGGGTTTCGCGGCGTGGTCTACATGGGCGAGGAAGACATGCGGCGGCAGCGGCTGAACGTGTTCCGGATTCGGCTGCTGGGGGCGGAGGTGGTCCCGGTGCATGCCGGCAGCCGGACGCTCAAGGACGCCATCAGCGAGGCAATGCGGGATTGGGTGACCAACGTGGCCGACACGCATTACCTGCTGGGCTCGGCGCTCGGCGCGCACCCCTACCCGCGCATCGTGCGGGACTTCCAGAGCGTGATCGGGACCGAGGCGCGGGCGCAGATTCTCAAAGCCGAGGGCCGCTTGCCCGACCTGCTGGTGGCCTGCGTGGGCGGCGGCAGCAACTCGATCGGGCTGTTCCATCCGTTCCTGCAGGATGACAGCGTGCGGATGGTGGGCGTGGAGGCCGGCGGGCGCGGCACGGAACTGGGCGAGCACGCGGCGCGCTTCAGCGGCGGCAGCCCCGGCGTGCTGCACGGGGCGCAGAGTTACCTTCTCCAGGACGGCGACGGGCAGGTGGCGCTGACGCACTCGGTTTCGGCAGGACTCGACTATGCGCTGGTAGGACCGGAGCACGCCTGGCTGCATGACCGGCGCCGCGCGGAATATGTATCGGCTTCTGACGCGGAAGCGCTCGCGGCGGCGCGGCTGCTGTCGCAACTGGAGGGCATCGTGCCAGCGCTCGAATCCGCGCACGCCGTGGCGGAAGTGGTGAAGCGTGCCCCGGCGGCGCGGGGACAGGTATTCGTAGTGAATCTTTCCGGCCGCGGCGACAAGGACATGGACATCTACCGCGAGAATTTTTCGGAGCTGGAATGAAACGACAGATGGACACAGATAAACACAGATCGGAAAGTGATTTCATCTGTGTTCATCTGTGTTCATCTGTGGTTCCGATTTTTCTTTCGACATGACTCGGATTGGGCGGCGGTTCGCCGCGTTGCAACAAAACGACGAGCGGGGGCTGGTCGCGTATCTGACGGCCGGCGATCCGTCGCTCGCGCAGACGCCGGAGCTGGCGCAGGCGCTGGAGCGCGGGGGCGCGGACGTGATCGAACTGGGCGTGCCGTTCTCCGATCCCATCGCCGACGGGCCGGTGATCCAGGCGGCGAGCGAGCGGGCGCTGCGCGCGGGCACGACGCTCGAAGGCGTGCTGGACGTGGTGAGGAAGATCCGGCGGCGATCGGAGATTCCGCTGGTGATTTTCAGCTACCTGAACCCGATTCTGCGGTACGGGTTTTCGCGCTTCGCCGCCGATGCGGCGGCGGCGGGTGTGGATGGCGCGCTGATGACGGATCTGAGCGTGGAGGAGGCCGATCCGTTCGTCACCGAGATGCGGCGGCACGAGCTGGACACGATTTTCCTCGTCGCGCCGACCAGCACCGCACGGCGGCTGGAGCTGGTGGCGCGCTACTCGACCGGCTTCGTCTATCTGGTGTCGCGCACTGGCGTGACGGGCCCGCGCGAGTCGCTGTCCGATGCGGTGGCCCCGCTGGTCAAGCGCGTAAGGGCGGTGACGTCGCTGCCGCGGGCGGTGGGCTTCGGCATTTCGCGCCCCGAGCACATGATGGAGCTGGCGCCGCTGGCCGAGGCGGCGGCGGTAGGCAGCGCGTTCATGAAGCTCATCGGAGAGTACGGCGCCAGCAACGATCTGGCCGCGAGGCTCGAACAGTGCACGGCCCAACTGAAGGCCGGCTTCCGGAAAATCGAGGTCTGAGACCGCCATGGACATGTCGGATTGGCGTGACAAGATCGATGGGGTGGATTGCAGGATCGTGGAGCTGCTGAACGAGCGGGCGCGCTATGTGTTGGCGCTGGCGCCGCTCAAAAAGCGCGCGGGCATGCCGATTTACGAGCCGACGCGCGAGCAGCACGTTTTCGAGAACATCGCCCGGCACAACGGCGGGCCGCTCGCGCCCGACGCCGTGCGGCGCATTTACGAGCGGGTCATTGACGAGATGCGGTCGATCCAGCGGGAGCCGATGGAGAAGGAGAAGAAGTAGCCGCGCGCGGAGCAGGGAATTGTCATGGTCATCGTGATGCAAGAGGGCGCCGCAGAGGCCCAGGTCCAGGCGGTTATCGACCGGCTGGTGGCGTTGGGGTTCGACGTCCATCGCTCGACCGGCGTGCGTCACACGCTGCTGGGCGCGGTCGGCGCCAACACGGATTTCGACGTGCGCGACCTCGAGATGCTCGACGGCGTGGGCGAGGTGCTGCGCATTTCGGCTCCCTACAAGCTGGCCAGCCGGGCGTTCCGGCCGCAAGGGACAGTAGTGGAAATAGGTAACGTACGGATCGGCGGGCCGCACCTGGTGGTGATGGCCGGACCGTGCAGCGTCGAGAGCCGCGACCAGATCAATCGCATCGCCGGTGCGGTGGCCGAAAACGGCGCGCAGGTGCTGCGAGGCGGGGCGTTCAAGCCGCGCAGCTCGCCTTACAGCTTTCAGGGCCTGGGCGAGGAGGGCCTGCGATTGATGCGCGAAGCTGCCGATCGCAACGGCCTGCTGGTGGTGAGCGAAGTAATGGATGCGAGCCAGATCGAGCTGGTGAGCCGCTACGCCGACATTCTCCAGGTCGGCGCGCGCAACATGCACAACTTTTTTCTGCTCAAGGAACTGGGGCATGCGACGAAGCCCATCCTGCTGAAGCGCGGCATCTCGGCCACTATCGAGGAATGGCTGCTTTCGGCCGAGTACATTCTTTCCGGCGGGAACTACCAGGTCATTCTCTGCGAGCGCGGCATCCGCACATTTGAGAACTATACGCGCAACACGCTCGACATCTCGGCGATTCCAGTCATTCACAAGCTGTCGCATTTGCCGATCGTGGCCGATCCCTCGCACGGCACGGGCCGCCGCGACAAAGTGGAGCCGATGGGCCGGGCAGCCGTGGCTGCCGGCGCTGACGGCCTGCTGATCGAGGTGCATCATGACCCTGAGCACGCCCTCAGCGACGGCGCGCAATCGCTCACGCCTGAGCAGTTTGCCGCGCTGATGAACCAATTGCGGATGATCGCTCCGGCGGTAGGACGAACCATTTGAACACCGTAACCATCGTTGGCGTGGGG
>DASQHK010000703.1:0-12671 GCA_035632135.1 Bryobacterales bacterium | reverse complement strand
GAAAGACGCGGACTACTTCATCGACTGGATGGACCGCACGCTGACGGGGGCGCTTGCCACCGGCCCGTGGAACAACGAGCAGGAGAAAGACGAGGTCCGCAAGATGTACGCCGAGGCGCGGGCGAAGATGGCGGAGCGGGGGGCGGAGGCGGAGCGGCAGTAATTCGGGTGAGGCGCGCCGGGAGCCGCATCATGATGCTAACGACGTTGCTGGCGGTGTTGCTTGTGGCGCTGCTTCCGGCGGCGGCTCAGGAACTCCGTGTTTATCCCGAGTTTCAGCGGCCGTCGATTCACGGCGACGTCATCGCGGCCGATCGGGGCGGCGGAACGCACGAGATCATTTCGCCGGCCGTTCCGCGCAACGGCTACACGAGCTTTTTCCTCGTGGCGAAGCTGCCGGCGCCGGGGCCCTATCGCCTGAGGGTGGTGATGAACCCGGCCAGCGTGATCCAGGCTGAGCTTTACCGCGTGTGGTTCCACAAGCTCGAAGGCAACGGTGAGTATTATCCGGATGCGCTGATCCCGGTGAAGACGGGCTACGACGGCCAGATCCCCGACGCGGACAACAAAGTTCCCGGGCAGACGGCGGCGGTGTTCTGGCTCGATCTGTTCGTGCCGCGCGGCGCCCGGCCGCAGCGCGTGCGCGTCGAGGCGCAGCTCGCAGGGGTCGAGCATCTCGACACTTACCCCATGGAGGTGCGGATTCTGCCCGTCACCATCCCCGATGCAGACGCCCTCGACGCCGACCACAACAGCTATTCCGCCAACTGGCTGGCCGACATGTTCCCGCAGGCCGCCCGCGCCGAGGGCTCGAACTTTTTTCGCAGCGGCCGCTACTTCGAGCTGATCCACGCCTACCACCGCGGCTTTTACGAGCACCGCGGCATTTTCCACCAGCTCGGCTACGGGCACGCCGGCAAGGTGGCGCCGGAGTTCGCGCCGGCGCTCGCCGGCAGCGGGCGCAACAAGCACATCGCGAGCTGGGAACTCTACGACCGCCACTACGGGCCGCTGTTCGACGGCTCGGCGTTTCAAGGCACGCGGCGCGGCCCGCGGCCCATTCCCTACGTCTACCTGCCCATCAACCCCGAGTGGCCGGCCAACTTTCTCTACTGGGGCGAGCCGGGGTATGAGGCCGAGTTCGTCAACGTAGTCTCGGAGATGGAGAAGCATTTCCGCGAGAAGGGCTGGACGCACACGCGGCTGGAGATGTTTTTCAACCACAAGAAGCGTTACAAGGGCTTCCCGTGGGACGGCGATGAAGTGCGCTTCCTTCGCGACGAGGAATATTTCCGCCGCTTCGGCGCGCTGCTCCACAAGGCCGTGCCGGCCGGCTCGCCCGTGCCGTTTATTTTCCGCGCCGATTGCAGTTGGGCCATGGAGCGGCAGTTCAGCGATCTGGCCGGCGTTCTCAACCTGTGGGTCGTGGGCGGCGGGGAGTTCAGCTTTTACCCGGCGGCCCCGGCGATGCTGCACCAGCGCGGGGATACGGTTTGGTTTTACGGCAGCGCGGCGGGAGTGAAGGAGCCGGCCGCCGCGTCCGTCTACATGCCCTTGCGGGCCTGGATGTGGGGCGTGGACGGCTATGTATTATGGCTGGTTACGGGCTCGGGAAACGATCCGTGGTTTCACTTCAACGGCGGCCGGGAGACGATGGTTTATCCCGGCGAGAAATTCGGGATCGAGGGGCCGATCCCCAGCCTGCGGCTGAAGATTGAGCGCAACGCGCTGCAAGACATCGCCCTGCTCAAGGCTCTGGAGGCGAAGCTGGGCCGCGAGAAGGTGCGGGAGGAGGTGGCGCGGCTCACCGGCCGCCACAAGCCCGACGATTGGTGGACTATCCCGCGGCCAAAGCTCGCCGACCAGCCGCCGGAGGAGTGGAGCAACACCGACATCGGCGAAGCGGAGCGGCCCATGCAGCGGCCGTACCAGAATCTGGCGCCCGACTGGTGGCTCGAAGTGCGGCGGTGGATTTATCGCGCGGCGCGCGAAGGAGGGATCGACTGATGCGATTCACGGCGGTATTTTTGCTGGCGGCGGTCTCGCTATCGGCAGCCACGCGGGCGCAGGTCGAGGCGGAGCTGGACCGGCTGGCGCAAGTGGCCACGGCCATGGTCGATGGCGATGAATGCCAGAGAATTATGACGCCACGGGCGCTCGACAAGATGTTCCGCACCGACCCCCGCGACCGCTGGGCCGGCCACGACAACTTCGACGTCAACGACGGACCGTACATCGCGGTGAAGAAGGTGCTGCGGCGCGTCTCCACGCTGGCCCCGTTTCCGGTGGATTGCAACCTGTGGATGGGCTTTCGCGAGCGTCCCGAGCTGGTGCAGATCCTGATCCGGCAGGTGAACGAGATGAGCCAGTTCTGGAAGTGGGGCGACCTCTACCAGCCCATGCCGCCGGAGATGAAAGAAGTGCTCCAGACCGGGAAGCGCAAGACGGTCGCGATGCATGGCGATTACATCTCGGTGCTGACGCCGGTATTCAACAGCCTGGGGGACCCGGTGGCGATCGTGGAGGTGGTAGCGCGACTGAGCCGCGACGAGCGCGGCAACGTGAAATAGGCCTGCGGCGCGAGAGGTCTTTTGACGGCTCTTCTGGCAAGCTTGTGACATGGCCGCGCCGATGCACGCCGCTGCCCGACGTTCCTTCCGCTTAGCACTCCTGGCGATTGCTTTGGCGGGGCTGGTCAGCGGCGAAGATCAGAAGAAGCCGGAGACCGGCCTCCTCATTCACATCGGAAAGTTCACGCTCCGGCCATCCGGGTTTCTGGACGCCATCGGGGTGACGCGCTCGGCCTCCACTCCTGACTCCATCTCGACTCACCTCGGCAGCTTTCCGCTGACCGATACGCCCACCCTGACGGACGGCTCGCTGCGCAACTCGCGCATCATGCTGAAAGGGGAGCTGCCGGCCGGTCCGGTGAAATTCAGCGGCTACATGGAGAGCGATTTCCTGAACTTCACGCCCGGCCAGTCGCCGTATCGCTGGCGGCAGTATTGGGGACAGGCGTCCATCGGCAACTGGGAGATCCTGGGCGGGCAGGCGTGGAGCTTCCTGCGGCCAAACCGGCTGGGGCTCGCGACCGACCGGGATATGTTCCACACCGACGTGATTGACGCTGCTTATCACACGGGGCTGCTGGGCTTCCGGCCGCGGCAGGTGCGCGTGATTCGGAACATGGGGAATTATAAGGCGGGCGTGGCGTGGGAGGAGGGCGGCAATCTATTGGCGAAGATCGCCCGCGATGGCGGCCGGACGCACCTGGAGGCCACGGGCCTGGCGGGCCGCTCGGGGCGCCAGGGAGCGAGCGCGGCCGGGGTGATCCGGGCGACCGCGCGGCTGCGGCTGGTGGCGCAACAGTATTGGTCCAAGCGGGCGTTGCAGGAGGCGTTGAACGTGGTGCCGCAAAGCGCCAGCGGCCTTTCGACGATCGACGGCGCCGAGTATCAGCTTCAAAAGAACCTGGAAGTGTATTTCTACGGCGGGGTGGTTTACGCGTCGCGCTTCGCGGGCAACCGCGTCGTGCGGCAGTGGTCCCTCGGGGCGAACCGCAAGCTGGACGCGCCGTCGCTGTGGGGAGACTTCGTGTTGTCGCTTCAATACTCACATATGGATCGGGATCTGTGGACGGGCCGGTCGGGCGCGATGGACATGGTGTGGTACCGCGTGCGCTACACCTTCAACCACGCCCGCGAAGGCATCGACCCGCGCGCGCAAGGCACTGACGTGAAGAGCGGCAAATAGAAGGGCCGCGCTACGAACCGGCGGGCAGGGCGGCGCGCTCCATGGCAATGGGCAGGCGGATGGTGAAGGTGGCGCCCTGGCCGGGCTCGCTGTCGACCTCGATGGAGCCGTGGTGCTCCTTGATGACGCTGAAAGCGATGGGGAGACCCAGACCCACTCCCACGCCCCGGCTCTTGGTGGTGAATCCCGGCTCGAAAATCTTCGGCAAGTGCTCGCGCGCGATGCCCACGCCGGTGTCGTGGAACGAGATGAGGATATCGTCGCCCTCGCGCCGCGTCGCGATGGACACTTTGCCGCCCTGCGGGATGGCCTGGCAACTGTTGCTCAGCAGGTTCATGAAGGCCTCGTTGAGCAAGGCCGGATAGCACGGGATGGAGGGAACCTCGCCCAGGCTCAGCCCCACCTCGATGCGCTTGCGGACGCCCGGGTCGAGCAACTGGACGGTGGCGGCGAGACCGTCGTTGACGTTGGCCATCTTGAACTCGGATTCGTCGAGGCGGGCGAAGGAGCGCAGCGAACGCACCACGCCCATGATGCGCGTGCAGGCGGCGACGCTTTCCTGGCCGATGCGCAGAAGCTGCTCGACCATCTTGGCTTCTTTTTCCGCGCGGCCCTCGCCGGTGGCCAGGCGCGCCGCCATTACCAGCACCACTTCCAAATTCGCCTTGAGCGCGCCGAGCGGGTTGTTGATCTCGTGCGCGACGCCCGCCACCAGGCGGCTCAGCGACGCCATCTTCTCGCTCTGATAAAGCTTCATCTCGGCCTGGCGCAGCTCGCGGGTGCGCTGCTCCACCTTTTGCTCCAGCTCTTCGTTAGAGCGGCGCAGGGCCTCGAAAAATTTGGCGTTTTCGACCGAGAGGCCGACCTGGGAGGCCACCGCGCAAAGCAGCTCCAGATCATCGTGGGTGAAGGCGCCGATGGAGCGGTTGTTTTCGAGGTACAAAATGCCGAGGTTGCCGCCCTTGCCGACCAGCGGCGCGCAGGCAATGGAGCGGAGGCCGCGCAGCACAACGCTCTCGCCGTGGGCGAAGCGCGGGTCTTCGCCGGCGTCGGCGGTGATGATGCCCTTGCGTTCGCTCAGGATTCGCCGGGCCACGGTGGATGAAATCGCCACTTGGGCGGCCGGCTTGCTGGGCCCCACACGCTCGCAGACGGTGTGCGGCTGCAAGGTCTGGCCGTCATCCTGGAGCAGAAAGACGGCGCCGCGCTCGGCCTGGGTGGTTTCGAGCAGGATCTGGATGGCCTTGCTGGCCACCTCTTCGAGCGAGTAGACGGTGGAAAGAGCGCGGCTCAAGTCGCAGAGCAGGGCGAGGGTCCGCCGCTCCTTCTGCATCTGGCGGAGCAGCGCGGCGTCTTCGGTCTCGCGGGCGGCGGGCCGGGCGACGATCGTCAACTGCCCGACCACGTGCTCGTAATCTTCCTCGACCGTCACCGTCTCGACGGTGCCAGTGGTCGGGACTTCTTCTTCGTAATAATGCAACACGTGGTTGCCAATGCGAATCTCGTCGCGGTCCCGCAGGAGCGCCTGCTCCACCCGCTGCCCGTTGACGAAGATGCCGTTGTGGCTGCCCAAGTCGCAAATGACGAAGGCGTCGCCCTCGCGGCGCACCACACCGTGGTGGCGGGAGATGAGCGAGCCTTCGAGCACCACGTGGTTGTCGGCTGCGCGGCCGAGCGAATAACTCGGCTCGACCAGCGGCAGATCGACCTCCGCGCCCACCGGCTTCTTGATCACCAGTCTCGGCATAGGGGGTTACAGCGCGAATTCGAGCCGATCCAGCGCCAGAAACTCCCGGATGTGGGGATCGGGCGCGCGCTCCAACTCGTCTAAAGACCCAAAGAATATCACACGGCCTTCGTGCAGGAAGACCACCCGGTCAGCCACTTTGCGCATCAGCTCCAGATCGTGCGTGACGACGACGGAGGTCAGCCGCAACTGCTGCTTCAGCCGGCGGATCAGCTCCCCGATGTGCTCCGACACGGGCGGGTCGACCATGGTAGTGGGCTCGTCATAGAGGATCGCTTCGGGCTGCGCCGCCAGCGCCCGGGCGATGGCCACGGCGCGTTTCATGCCGGTCGAAAGCTCCGACGGCAGCGCATCTCGGTACGCGGCGATGTCCACCAACTCGAGCAGGCCTCGCACCACCTCGTCGATGTTGCGCCGAGACTCGCCATTGTCTTCGAGCGCAAAGGCGACGTTCTCGCCCACGGTGAGGGAATCGAAGAGCGCGCCGGATTGAAACACCATGGTGACCTTCTTGCGGATGTGGTTCAGCTCGTCCTCGGAATAGCCGGTGATGTCCTCGTGAGCGACAATGACGCGGCCCCGGTCCGGCTTCAGGAAGCCCATCAGGTGAGACAACGTGACCGACTTCCCCACCCCGCTGCGGCCGATGATGGCGACCGTTTCGCCGCTATCGACGTGGAAGCTGCAATCGAGCAGCACCGGCTTCTCGAAGCTCTTCCAGACGTGGACAAACTCGATGTAGTGAGGAGGCTGCTGGTCGGCCATGCCGATCACCCCGCCAGCCGCGCCGCTTCGAGATCCGCCGGCGTGTTCAGGTTGGCGAACAGCAGCCCGTCGCGATCGAAGGAGGCATACGCGCGAAACGGCCACCGGCGCACCCGCAACCCGGCGAGCCCGTCACTCATTTTGTGGATGCCGGCCTCGACAGCGGCGGCGATCGGGCCGGCGGATCTTTTCGAATACACCGCGCACAACGGCTCCGAGCGGCCGCGCCGCCCGACCGGCAGCAGAACGTCGCCCGGCAAGCCGCGCGCCGCGCTCAGAAGGGATGCCAGAAACTCCTGCGAAAGGTGCGGCATATCGCAGGCCACGATCAGGTTCCAGGCGGCGCGAGTGTGGCCGAGCGCGGCCGCCACCCCCGCCAGCGGCCCGAAGCCTTCCACCGCATCGGCGATTACCGGCAAACCGAGCCGGGCGTATTTCTCGGGATTCCCGACGAGCGCAACCGAGCCGGCCACGGCGCGCACCTGCTCGGCCACCCAGAGCGCCAGCGGCCGCCCCTGCCAGGGGGCCAGCGCTTTGTCAGAGCCGAACCGCGAACTGCGCCCACCGACCAGCACGTAACCGGCTGTCGTGGCTGCCACGACCCGATTGTAACAAAGGGCGGTGACGACCCCGTCGGGCTGCTATCCTAACGCCTCATGGCTGCTTCGTCGCCCGTCTCGTCAGCCCTCGCATCGCAGCGCTGGCGGCGGGGCGCGCTGCTGGCGGCGATTTTGCTGATCGGCGCGCGCCTCGCTTGGGTCGAGTCGCGGGTGATGGAAATCCTGCCCGACGACGTCGTCCTGATGAACGGCAGCGCTCGCATCGCCGCCGGCTCCTGGGGCCAGATCTGGGCGCCTAAGGATATTCACTTCATCCCGCTGTATCGCCTGCTGCGGCTGCCCTTCGACCTGCACTTTCCGGCCTGGTACGTCCGCTTCCACGCCGTGCTGCTGGCGGCGCACCTGGCCAGCGCCGCGATTCTGTATCTGCTGGCCCGCCGCTCGCTGCGCAGCCCGTGGGCGGCGCTGGTGACGGCCATGCTCTTCGCTTGGTCGACCGTGGGCGACGAGGCGCTGGTGTGGAAGGCGGCAGCGCCGTTTGCTCTGTCGTGGACCTTTCTGCTGCTGGCTCTCTATGGCCTGACACAGCGTGGCAAGGGCTGGACGGCGGGGGCGGCGGCGGCGCTGCTCGCGGCCGTGGGTTTTTTTTCCGGCGCGCTGTTCGTGATTCCCGGGGTGCTGTTGGGCGCCTGGCTCCTCGGGCCGCCGGACCGCGATGCGCGGCGCCGGGCGCTGGGCGTTTGCTTCGGAGTCTGGCTGGCCGGCTCGCTCACCTGGCTCGTCCTGGTAGCAGCGGAACCGGTACTGGCGCACTACTGGACCGTTGGCGCGCCCGGCGTGGCCGTGCTCCCGCGGCTGGTTTGGGCGGCTGAGGATACCGTCCATTCTTACGCCTATCAGTTCGCCGTCGGCGCCAGACTGCTGCCGGAGCGGTTCTTGTTCTGGCTGCTCCTGCTGCCCGTGATGGCCTTGCTGCTGCTGCGCCGCTGGGTGCAGTGGCGCTGGATTCTGACCTTCTTCGTGATGACCGCCCCGATGCTGTTCGTCATCGTTCTGATCCGGCGCGAGCATGACGTGTGGAAGATCAGCCGCTACTGCTACCAGGGCTACACATTCTGGATTGCAGTAATAGGCTCACTGTTTGACGCGCTGCTCTGGCGGCTGGAGCCGCAGCCGCGCTGGCGGCGGGCGCTGCTCGGGATCAGCCCGCTGCTGGCCGCCGGTTACCTGGCGGGGCACTACCTGGTCGTGCGCCATCACCGCGATTACTTCAGCAGGCAAGCGATCATGTCGCAGCAGTTCTGGTTCGGGTGGGACCACTTCTTCCGCGCCGCTTCCGCTCACCGCGCGGAGATCGGCCGGCCGTTGCGCCTGCCCTTCCTCGAGGTGCTGCCGGGGCTGAATCTGCACGTGATCTACCGGATGTGCGAGCCCGGAGGCCTGCCGGGGCTCCTGGCCGAGCACGGAGCAGTCGGCACGCCGGAAGAGCGGGACCAGTTCTGGCAGGAACTCGACCGGGCGCACGTGCACCTGCCGGGCTTCGAGCAGCATCGGCCGCCCCGTCGCGTCACGCCGTGAAAGGGCGGCATCCGGCCCGGCCGGCTCGGCCACGCCCCGGCGGATTTTCTTGTGGATTTCCCTTGACCCGATCGCGAGGAACATGCTAAAACGCAAGCAGTACCTCGGAGGTTCTCATGCCAAAACAAAACCGCAGAGAATTTTTCCAGACCGCAGGCGCCGGCCTAGCTTCGGCCCGCCTGATCGGCACGGCCCTGGCGCCGGGAATGTTTCTTTCCGACGCCGTGGGAGCGCTGAAGGGCGGCGCGCAGTCGCTTGTCATTCCGACGCACGAGCACTGGGGCGACATCGACGAGCGCATTGATTTTCCCAACTCCTGGCAGGTTAACGTCATGGAGATGGCGGGGCACGCCGCGCCGGTGCTGAGCCGCGACGAGATCCGGAAGCGCGTGCAGAGCCCGGTCGGCACGCGGCCGCTGCGCGAGCTGGCGGCGGGCAAGAAGCGCGTGGTGGTGACCTTCGACGATCTGACGCGTCCCACGCCCACCTATGACGTCGCGCCGCTGGTGGCGGAGGAGCTTCGAGCAGCCGGGGTGGCCGACGAGAACATTCTGTTCATGGGGTCCTACGGGACGCACCGCAACCTCGAGCAGGACGAGGTGGAGCGCAAGCTGGGCAAGGACATTCCGAAGCGCTATCCGTGGATCAACCACAACATTTTTGACAACCTGAAAGAGGTCGGCACGACGACCCGCAAGAACCGGATCAAAATCAACGACACTTTCATGGCCGCCGACCTGAAGGTCACCATCAGCGGCATCAAGGTGCACTCCTTCGCCGGGTACGGCGGAGGAGCGAAGGCGATTCTGCCGGGCGTGGCCTGGATCGACACTATCCAGTACAACCACGGCACCATCGCCGCCAAGAACAAGACCACCGGCCAGGTGAAGACGTTCAAGAACGAGGCGCGGCTGGACATGATCGAGGCGGCGCGGTTCGCCAACGTCGATTTCAGCGTGCAGATCCTGATCAACGGCCACCGCAAAGTGGTGGGGGTCTACTCCGGCGACATCGTCGAGGCCCACCATGCCGCGGTGCGCATGGCCAATAAGCACTACCGCACGCCCACCCTGCGCGACGCCGACATCGTGGTGGCCAACGGCTATCCACAGAACACGCAGGCTACGCATGCGCTCGGCTGGTTCAACCGGTCGCTCAAGGATGGCGGCACGGCCGTGCTGGTGATCCAGCACCCGCAAGGCATGAGCTCGTGGCACTTCCTGAACCAGCGCACGTCGGGCGCCGGCGGCAGAACCTACTGGGACATGCTGGAGCACCGGCCGGAGAGCTTCCCCAAGGGCCAACTGCTTATATACTCGCAGTACCTGGAGAAGCAGGAGATGGTGAAGTTCCCGAAGGGCACGCAGTTTGCCCGGAACTGGGACGAAGTGACCCGCCAGCTCATGGCGCGCCACAAGAGCGACGCGCGCGTGGCAGTTTATCCTTACGCCGGCATCCAGCACGCCGAAATCGACCTCGACGGCTAGAAACGCCCACAAGAACACAGAGGCGCCGGGGAGCGCCGGCCTGTTTTTCTAGCGCCTCTGTGGTTCCACTCCGATGCCCGCCCCCGCGCTATCGCTGTCCCTCTTCAACCACCACACCGACGTACATTACGAAACTCTGCGGCGTGACAAGGTGCTGGAGCGCGCGCACAAGCTGGTGAAGCTGGCGCGCGAAAAAGGCCTGCGCGCCTTGCGTGCTTCGACCGATCCGCTGGTGGAAATCGGCATGGAGGCCGGCGAGCGAGGCCGCGTTACCAAAAATTCGCTCGGCGTGCTCGACCTTTCCTGGCAAGCGGCGCGGCATCCGGAGTGGCCGGGAATGGTCCGGCGCGAGATCGAGGAGATTCGCGCCGGCATCCGCGCCGCGCACGGCGCCGAGCTGTGCAATCTGATCTGGACGGGCATGGGGGGGTCGGCCGAAGACAAAGTGATGTACCAGGCGCTGGGGCTGCTCGACGGCGGCGTGCGGGTCTACATTCTCGATTCGACTGATCCAGCCAAGCTCGAAGCGATCCTGGCCAGCCTCGTGATGCGCGGCCCTCTGGCCCGGGTGCTTCCGCAGACGCTCGTGGCCGGCATGGCGATGGGGATGACGTCTTACGAACCGGTGCTGAACCTCGAAAAACTCGACCTCGTTTACCGCAAGCACAAGGTACCGAGCCAGGCGAATTTCCTCTACATGACGCTGCCGGGCTCGCTGCTCGACCAGTTTGCCGGGCCGCGCGGATATCGCCGCGTCGAATTGCAGCTCGACAACGACAACACCACCGCCGGGCGCCACAGCGGACCGCTCACGCGCGGCAGCCTCTATCCGCTGGCGCTCAACGGCGTGGATCTGGAAGCGTGGATGGCGGCGGCGGTGCTGAGCGGGGAAGAGATCCAGGAAGCGTTCCGGCTGGCGGCGTTCTTGCACGGCAATGGCGTTGACTCGCGCGACAAAGTGACGCTGCTGCTGCCGCGCGAGTGGGCTGGAGCCGGAATATGGACCAAGCAGGATTTCGAGGAAAGCCTGGGCAAGAGCGAGCAACTGGGCATCAAGATTTTTCCCGCCCACGGCCCCGGTCCGGCAGCGCTGCTGCCGGCGCGGCATGATGGGATGGACCGCATTTTCTGGGCGGTGAACGTGGCCGGCTGTGACAATCCGGAGGCCGCCGGCCTCAAGCAATTGCGCGAGGCGGGCCATCCGCTGGCGGTGCTCGAAGTGCAGCACGCGATGCCCCTGCCTAAGTATATGCAGTTGGTGCACTATGCCGTCTTCGGCCTGGCATGCCTGCGGCGCATGAATTTCGTCACCCAGCCGAGCGTCGAGCTGTATAAGGCGATCGCCAACCGGCTGCATGGGCAGGCCCGCAAGGCCGGCGGGATCGAGCGGATCAAGCCGTGGCGGGCGCTCCGGACCACGCGGCTGCGGGCGCGGGCGAGCGGCGGGATCACGCTGTACTACGATTCGCTGGTTGCCACCCGCCTGGTCACCTCGGCGGACCTGCCGCCGCGGCGCGCCGGCGCACCGGCTATCTACGCCGCCGCTTTTCGCAGGCTGCGGGAGCAGGGGAAGATCGAGTACGCGGAACTCACCTTTTATGGCGACATGCGCTACCGGCCGGCGGGGCGCCGCCTGCGCGAAGTGCTGGACGCCGCGGCCGACGCCTTCGGCAAGTGCTTGGGCCTCTCGACCGACGTCTATGAAGGTCCGGCGATGAACCATTCTTACCACGAGATGATCATCGGCCATGGCCGCTGCTTCTCGACCGTGCTGCTGGCCGAGAAGCAGACCACGCTGACGGAAATCGGCTACCGGCCCGACTATCACCGCGCGCAGTGGCTGGCCACCAAGCTGGCCCTCGAGCAGCGCGGGCGGCCAGTGCTGGCGCTCACGTTTCCGGATCTGAGTTCCGATAGTCTGCGCGCGCTGCGGGGCTTCTTCCGGCGGGTCGCCGAACAACTTTGAAACCGCCGATGAACGCCGGTAAACGCCGATCTCGGCAAGGCGGTGCGCCCGACTTCACCGCGCGCAGTGGCTGGTGCTGGCACTCACGTTTCCGGATCTGAGTTCGGATAGCCTGCGCGCGCTGCGGGGCTTCTTCCGGCGGGCCGTCGAACAACTTTGAAACCGCCGATGAACGCCGGTAAACGCCGGCGGTTACAACTGCTTTGGTACCATCGGACTGATGTCCAAGTGGAAGGCGGTGCGAAAGGACCGCAAGAAGCCCGACAAGACCGCCACTCGCGCTCGTTCGATCGGCTGCATTTTCTGGCTGGTGGTGGCGATGGCGTTCGTGATGTGGCTGTTCTGGGCCATCTTCAAGGGCGCGCCGGCGGCCCACTGAGGGCAAGAGTTTACGCATGCGCAGCGATCAAAGACTTCCCAGCCAGGCGCGGCCCGTCCGCATCACGCCGCACTACTTGCTGACCGCGGAGGGCTCGGCGCTCATCGAGGTGGGGCACACGCGAGTGATTTGCGCGGCGTCGCTCGAGAACACAGTGCCGGCGTTTCGGCGCGGCTCGGGCTCCGGGTGGATCACGGCGGAGTACGCGATGCTGCCGCGCTCGACCGTGGAGCGGACGGCGCGGGAATCGATTCGCGGGAAAGTCTCGGGGCGCACGCATGAGATCCAGCGGCTGGTGGGGCGGGCGCTGCGCGCCGTGGCGGACATGGCGGCGCTGGGCGAGCGAACTATCCTGATCGATTGCGACGTGATTCAGGCCGACGGCGGCACGCGCACCGCTTCCATCACCGGCGCGTTCGTGGCCCTGGCGCTCGCC
>DASQHK010000702.1:0-5979 GCA_035632135.1 Bryobacterales bacterium | reverse complement strand
TCGCAGGACACCACCGCCGTGCTGCTGCTGATCGGGGCGTTCCTCGCCTGCACAGCCCTGTTTTTCGGCATTCTCCAGCTTGACTTCGACGTGGGGCGCGACTTTCTCGTAGCCGACCAGATGCTCCGCGGCAAGCTTCCTTACCGCGACACGTTCTACTTCTATGGCCCGCTGACCCCCTGGTTTCACTGGCTGCTGTTTCGCCTCTGCGGCCCTTCCCTGCTTTCCCTGCTGGTCGCCGGCGCCCTGGCAGGCTTCCTGGTCGTGCTGCTGGTCTACGGGATCGCCCGGCAAATCCTGCTGCCCACGCCGGCGGCGGTCGCCGGGCTGTTGGTCACGGTTCGCTCCGTCTACGGCGTGGATGTGGCGCGCTACGCGACGCCCTACACCTTCTCCGCGACCTATGGCCTTCTGTTTGCGCTGCTCACTTTGTACGCCGCCCTGCGCAGCCTCGATGCGCCCTCGATCTCGCGCTGGGATCTCGTGGCCGCCTCCTCGGCCGGCCTGGCGTTAGCGACGAAACAGGAGTATGCCATCATCTCGGCGGTCGTCCTGGGCGCCGCCTTGGTCTTGCGCTTCTATCGCTCGCCCCGGCGGCTGCTGCCCGCCGTGGCGGTGGGCGCTGCTTGCTATGGCCTGTTCGCTGCGCCCTTTGCGTTCCTTGTCTTGCGGCAGATCAGCCTGGCCCAATTTCTCGCCAACGTATACCCCAAGGATTCGCTCGCCGGCTGGCGGCATTTCTTAGAGCTAGCCGGCGGGTGGGGGCCCTACTTCTGGCCGGAGATCCAGGTGTCCATTGCAGGCTTTCTGTATAACGTCAGCTTCGTTCTCTGGGGGGCGTGTTTGCTTCCGTTGCTGATGGCCTGGTTCCGGGATCGCCGCACCCCGGCCCCGGTATTTTGGTTGCTGCTGGCGGAGGGTCTGGTGTTCGTGTGGCGCTTTCCCTCCTTTTTGTACTACCCGTTGCTGCTGCACATGGTCGTTCTGGCTTTCGTGGTCACCGGGCGCGCCCCGGGCTCCCGTGCAAAGACGGGCTTGCTGGCCTTTGCGGCGGCCGTCTTCCTGTTTCGCATCCCCAACGCACGCTACGATCTCTACGGCCAGTTCTACTGCGTTCCTTCGCTGATCGTGTACCTGTATCTGTGGTACGAGCTGGCCGCGCCCCGCCTGGCGCGCTTGTTTCCGGAAAGACGTGTCCACGCCGCGATTACGGCGGTGTTCCTTCTTGCTGCGCTGGCGCCGGAATTCTTCACCAGCGAATTCCGGTGGGCCCGCCACACGCAAGCGATGGCGAGCGAGCGGGGCCAGTTCCGCATTTTTGCGCCGGAGGCCGTGAAGGCTCGCGTGGTGCTGGCCCAGATCCGGCGGTACACTGATCTCGGGGACAAAATTCTATTGCTGCCTTTCGGGACTATGTATTACTTCCTGACGGGCCGCCAGCCTCCCTCGAGATACCTGGACTATACCAACGGCCAGTTGGTGGACGGCGCGCCCGAGCAGGTGGAAATTCGGCGCTTAAGTCAGGGGCCGCCGAAGTTGGTGGTGATCGACGATTTTGCCGATGTGGCGGAGTTTGCCGGCCCCGTCAATACCTTCGGCCGCGCCTACAACGTGCAGCTCGCGCGATGGATTCACGAGAACTACCAAGAGGTCCGGTCCATCCCGTACCAAGGCCGCCTGGTTCACTTCCTGATCCCGAAAGGCGCCCTCCCCGCGGCCTCCCGCGCGCCCGCCGGGAAGCCGGCTAAGCCGGAGGGGTGATGGGGCCGTCGCAACTGGTTCGATCTCACCGGGACGCCGCCGCGATCCTCCTGCTTCTGCTGGCTTTCCTCGTTTGCACGGCCCGGTTCTTCGGCATCCTGCAGCTTGACATCGACGTCGGCCGCGACTTCGTGGCCGCCGACCTGCTGGCGCACGGAAGGTCTCTGTATCACGACATCCGCTATCTGTATGGCCCCCTGGCCCCCTTGCTGGATTGCCTGCTGGTCCATTGGTTGGGCGTTTCGCTCCGTGTGCTTCTGCTGGCGGGCGCGGCGGCGAGCCTGGGCATCGTCCTGCTCACCTACCTCGTAGCAAGACAAATCTTGTCCCCGGGCCTTTCCGCGGCGGCAGCGCTCATCGTCACCGTGCATGCCATCTACGGCGGCGACACGATGAACTACGCCACGCCCTACACGCTCGCCGCCACCTACGGCCTGCTGTTTGCTCTCTTCACCCTCTACGCTTCTCTGCGCGCTCTGGACGCGGCCGGCGTCTCGCGCTGGGATTTCGCCGCCGGCGCCGCAGCCGGCCTGGCGCTGGCGTCCAAACAAGAGTTCGCCCTCATCGCGCTGGTGATTGTTGCCGGAGGAATAGTCGCGCGTTCTTACGGCCACCCCCGGCGTCTGCTGGCCGCCGCGGCGGCCGGCGCGGTCCCTTACGCCCTGGTGGCAGCGCTGTTTGCGCGGCTGGTCTTCGCCAGGGCGACCGTGGCGGAGTTTCTCGACAACGTTTTTCCGCAGCGCTCGGTGGCCCTCTGGGGACGCGTTTACGGTTATGTGGGAGGCTGGGGACCCGAGGCTGGCGCCCGGATCCTCGAGACCATTTTCGGCCTCCTCCTCAACTTCGGATTCGTCCTGTGGGCCACCTGTGCGCTGGCCGTGCTCGCCGGCGTCTTCCGCGGCGAGCGGCCACCGGGCAGGCGGGTTTGGATTTCGCTCGCCGCCGGCGTGCTGTTCCTCCGCTACGGCTCTTATCTCGGTTACTATCCGCTGCTGCTGCACGCCGTGGCCCTGGGGTTGGCCGTCGCCGGCCGCCTGCCTGGATCGCGCCGCCGGGCCGCCTTTCTGGTGCTTGCCGCCGTCGTTTTCCTGTTCCGGGTCCCGCTATACCCGCGGAGCGAGAGCTACGCTCTGATGTATTTCGTCCCCTCCCTGATTGTGTACCTCGCCGTATGCCACAGCCTCGTCGTCTCCTGCCTGGCCGGCTTTATTCCGGAAAGGAGGGTCCAGGCGTGCCTCGCCGCCGTGTTCCTCCTCGTTTTTCCGGGCCGCGAGTTTATTGAGAAGGAGCGCCACTGGGCAGGCCCGAGCGAGCGCGTGTGGAGCGAGCGAGGCGTCTTCCGCGCCGAGCCCGAGGAGGCCGCCAAGGCCCGAGTTGTGCTCGACCAGATCCGCCGCCACACCTCCCCCCGCGACCGAATTCTCTTGATCCCCCACGGCGCTATGTATTACTTCCTGAGCAACCGGCAGCCGGCGTCGAGCTACCTCGGCTACGCCTACGGGCTGGTTCTCGATGGCCCGGCCGAGACCGAGGAGATCGAGCAGTGGAGACGCGCGCCGCCCAAGCTGATCATCATTGACGACGCTCCCCAGGTGTTGCATTTTGCCGGGCCGGTGAACACCTTCGGCCGCGCGTATAACATCCAGCTCGGACGATGGATCGAAGCCAATTACAAAGAGGTCCGCTCCATCCCCTACGCCGGGCGGGAGGTCCATTTCCTGGTTCCCAACGGGGACTCCGCGGCGGCGGCTCCCGCCGGAGTGGAGCTGCCCGGCCAGCGACGCCCGCCTTCACTGCGGTAGATAGTACAAGTAGATAGTTTTCCCGATTCGCGCGTAAGGCTGGCGGTCCTTCAGCCATTGGTAAGACGCCCTCGGCATGCCATCCAGGTTGATGCCCTGCAAATAATTCACGCTGACCGCGACCCATCCAGTGGGCCGCTCCCCGGGCTCCAGCCTTTTGACGTTCCGCATGCCCACTGCTTCGGGCGTCGTCATCCCAAAGTAGGTGAGATGGATCTGGTCAATCGCGTGGGCCTCGACATATCTCTCCAGGCGCGCCAGGTCCTGGCCCCAGTCGAGATTGCTGTCGCCCAGAAAGTGCTGCTCCCTGCCGCGGGCGATCTCATTAAAGTAAGCCAGGTAATCCGGACCGGCCAGAAAGGACTCGCCGGCGTGCCAGGCAAGCAGGAGGATTCCCAGCGCGGCCGCGAGGGCCCGCCCGCGCACGGGCGGCGCCGGTCGGGCGAAAACTACGGACGCGAATACGGCCAGGAAAGGGTAAATCGGGAGAATGTGCCGCGCACCGATGTCGAAAGTGCTGCCCATCGCCACTGCCAGAATCGCCGCTGCCCCGCCTGCGAGGTAGGCGGAGGACCCCCGCAGCTTTCTTCCCCGATCGAGCACCAGTGCAACGGCCGCCAGCCCGATCAGCAGCAGCATCGGAAGCGTGCTCTTCACCGCCAGAACGACCGGGAAATAGTACCACCAGCCGAAGTGACTGATGGCGCCCAGAAGGTAGGCGTCGCGGCCTCCGTCCACAATTGCTACGAGAGCCGCCAGACCAGCCGTGAACGGCCGCGGAAACAGCGGCGCCGCCTCCGAAATGCCAAGCAAAGCGCGGCTGAGCTTGGGTCTTTGCCCCGCCAACTGCAGTTCCACGGCAGCAGCCGTCTTGCCGGTCCAAGGGGCAGAAGGGCGGGCGTGAAGGCTGTAGACCGCCCAGATCACAAGTAAGGTCACTCCACAGAACGCGGCCGCTTGCGCGATCCCTTTGGCGAACGAGAGCCGGTTTTCCGGCGCACGGCTCTTACGGCGCTGCAACATGGCGATCAATTGGAAGACCACAAAGACGGCGGGCAAGTATAACAGGGCCGAGAACTTCGAGAGCACCGCCGCTCCAGTCGTGACGGCCGCCAGCAGGCAATTCGCCCAACTCGGGCTCAGGCTCCATCTCCAGAGATGATACGCGGCGGCGAAGATCGTTGCGGTCGCGGCGAAATCGTTCGTCGCCAGGCCGGCATGAGCCATGATGTTGGGCGAGAACGTGACCAGGACGCAAGCGGCCAAGCCGGCGATCTTGCCATACAGCAGCGAGCTCCAGCGGTAGACGTAGAAGATCAAGATGGGTAGAAACGCCAGCGTACCCATGCGGGCCAAGGTCACGGTCTTCCAATATTCCCGTTCGATTACGATCAGTCTCCTCCCGCCAGTCCCGGCGGGCGGCATCATGCGAAGTCCCAAAACGTAAGGCAGCAAACCGATGGCCAGCCGGGCGAGCGGTGGGTGGCCAACGTTCACCGAATATGTGCCGAACTGGTAGAGCTCCAGGCCTGCCAGGATGTGAGTGGGCTCGTCGTAGGTCGCGTTGAACACCCGGTAGGTAGCCGCGACCCGCACAACCATGATCTGCATCAGCAGGAACAGGGCCAGCAGAACCAGGGGATCGGGCCTGTGGCTAGCCTTGGCCTGCTGCGGCGCGCGGAGCCCGCTTTCGGTGGATGAGGTGGTCTGCTCTGGCATCACCTGTGCCTCACTACTGCTCCGAACTGGAACCGCTCACTCGAAAAAGAGGACTTTCGCTCCGGACAACGGCCGGAATCACCGCCGGGTCGTCGCGCAAATGATAGACGCAGATGGCCATTCTCGGCCGAAATCGTTGCAGCGTTTTGGCGGCTCCGGCCAGGGCGCGCCGCTCCGATCCCTCGCTGCCCCACAGCGTGAGATGCCCCGGCTGGTCCCAAACGCCCCCTTGACCACCGTCGCCCGGCCGTCAGCGATCTCCTCCGCCAGGTTCGCTTCCAGGCAGGCCAGATTCGTGGGCTCCCGCTCAATCGCTACCACCCGCTCGGGGCCGTGACATAGTCTCGCCATGCCGCTGCGCCCGGGCGATCTGTCAGACGCGGGCTGCGCGCATCTCTACTTTCGGATGGCATCACCCGACTGCGTGACAAGCGGCCCGCTTCGAACGAAAATGGAAGCCACGCCGTCATTGTACACGTTGCGCCATCCCGGCAGGTACGACAGCACGAGTGACATCGGCGAATCCTTGGGAAGCAGGCAATACGCGACGCCGTATTTGTCGAGCAAGCGCTGCGGATCTTCGGCCATCGCCGCCCAGCGGCGGTAGTCGCCGAGCACGCCGGTCCAGTCAAAAACATCCATGCGGCTGTCGATGAAAACTTTTTGCTCGGGCAACGCCCAGATCAGGTAGCCGCCC
>DASQHK010000701.1:0-15501 GCA_035632135.1 Bryobacterales bacterium | reverse complement strand
GCGGTCCAGGTTGGGGCTGGTTTCGCGGCGATTGCCCCAGGCATGCAACTGGTCCGCCTGGCACTGGTCGAGCGAAATGAGAATGATGTTTGGATGCGTCTGGGCGGGCGCGGACGCCGCGCACAAAATTGCGCAGAGGATATGCGGAGCTGGACGGCCGCGAGATCCGTCTGCGTCGCATCACCAAGCCCACGGCCGAGCAGATGTAGCCAACTTTCGGGCTCCGTCGTGACGAACTTCGGCTAGAATTGATTTTCGTGGAGCTGAAGCCAAGACCGGCGACGGCAGGGACGTCGTGAAGACGAAGTCAGCAGCTCAGGCCCCAACAAGTCACCCGGAGATGGCCGCCGCCGGCTCCGTTCGGCGGCCTTCCGAGGCCGCCTGTATGGCTTAGCAGGGAGGATTCAAACATGAGACGCAGAGACTTTTTCTCGCTCGCCGCGGCAGCCCCCGTCATGGCCGCTGTGCCGCGCCTGGACGCCGTCAAGACCCGCCGGGTTGGCAAAGTGGAGATCGCTTTCAAGTCGCCGGGCCCCAAGCCCAACGGCTTGCAGGCCACTCCGGAAGGCTTGTGGATCATGGACCAGGGCGACGGCAGCAAGGCGTACCTGGTTAGTTACCAGGACGGCCATGTGCTGCGCTCCTTTCCCACCGAGAGCGACCGCTCGAGCGGCATCACCTACGCGGACGGCACGCTGTGGATCGGCTCGACCTACAGCCGCGAGATCGTCCATTGCGACGCCATGACCGGCAAGACCATCCAGAAGTATTTCACGCCCGGCGCCGGAGTGATTTACCAGATGGTGGGAGATCCGCCGGGCCGCAGCAGCCCGCTTGCGCCGCGGAGCCAGCCGGGTCAGAGCCGCCGGAAGGCAGCGGGGCAGAGCCTGGATCCGAGCAAGGTCGGCGGATTCCAGGCCGGCCAACTGCTCGGAGGCCGCGCTCTCGGCACCGGCGCGCACGGCCAGGAGTGGCGAGACGGCAAGCTGTGGATGGCGGTGCCCCCGGGGCGGATGATCTTCTGCCTCGATCCCAAGACCTGGATCGTCCAGAAGCGGTTCGACACGGCCGGCAACCGCCCCCACGGCATCGGCTGGGAAGGCCGCTACCTGTGGTGCACCGATTCCAATCTGAACGCCTTCTTCAAGCACGACCCGGAGACCGGCGACATCGTCGAGAAAATTCAACTGGCGGACAACGATCCCTTGCCCCACGGCATGAGCATCTGGCAGGGAACGTTATGGTATTGCGACGATGTAGGGGTGGTGTGCCGCCTGAAGATGTAGCCGCAGCGCCTGGCCACGGCCCAGCGCCGCAAGAACATTACGTGATGGGAGGAACCATGCCATTTTCGATGACTCGCCGCCAGTTCGTTTCCGCCGGCGCAGCTCTGCCTGCTCTGCTTGCGCCGCGCGCGCTTTCCGCCGGCCAAGCCAAAATCACCGTCGGCATAACTGTAGACACGCGGCCGGACTGGAACCCGGTAGCAAACTTCACGAACTCGATCGAGGAAGCGTCCGCCGTCGGCTATCACTGGATCGAGACGTTCTGGCAATACGTGGAGCGCTGGGAGAACCAGCCGCCGGAGCTGCACGAAACCCTCGCCAAGCTCGGCCTCAAGCTGGAGACGGTTTCGAACGGCGGCCACATGCGGACCAACTTCGGCGACCCGGCCCAGCGCGCCGGCGTCATCGAAGATCACATGAAGCTGGTGCACTTCATCCACCAGCTCGGATGCGACCACCTCAAAATCAATTGTGGCCGGCCGCAACACGTCACGGGAGCCGAGCGGGCGCAGATGTACAAGGAAATGAGCCGGACCTTCGACGAGATCGGCAAGCGCATGGCCGACCTGGGAATGAAGTTCGGCATCCACGCCCACCTGGGCAGCAATTTCCAAACCCGCCAGGACGTGGATGCGATCCTGGAGCAGACCAATCCCAAACACGTCTATTTCGTGCTGGACACGGGGCATGTCACGATGGCCGGCATGGATCCGGTTGAGATCACCCGCACGTACGTGTCGCGGATCATCGAGTACCACGTGAAGGATGTCGCTCCCGAGAATCGGGGCGGGTACAAGGGCCCGCCGCTGAAGCCGGGCACTTACAACACCACGGCCGAAAACCGCATCTTCTTCGAGCTGGGGAAGGGCGGGGTTGACTTCCCCGGGATCGTCAGGGTCCTGAACCAGAACAACTGGAAGGGATGGTTCACGGTGGAGTTGGACCGCACGGCGAGCACGGCCAAGCAGAGCTGCACGGTCTCCAAGAACTATCTGGAGAACGTGCTGAAGCTGAAGGTATAGGCGGGTGTAAAGCGGAGGTGACCAACGATGGCTCGCTACTATCGCCTGGGTGGCCGCTGCTGTTCCTGGCCGTTTTCTCTGTGTCGATTCTGCGCGGCCAGACGCCAGGAGAAATCACGGGAGAAGTGACTGACAGCATCTACCCGGCCGAGTTCGGCCGCAACATCGGCCAAGTCAATGTCTCGACCAAGGCCGGCACGAATGCGTACCACGGCACACTGTTTGATTTCTTCCGAAACTTCAAGATGGATGCCAACGACTTTGGGTTCACGTCCGTTGCTCCGGTGAGGCGCGGTGAGCGACCTCGCC
This sequence comes from Bryobacterales bacterium, assembly GCA_035632135.1. GTDB lineage: Bacteria > Acidobacteriota > Terriglobia > Bryobacterales > JACQDG01 > DASQHK01. The sequence goes on along the minus strand of DASQHK010000701.1, from coordinate 12,884 downwards.
AACCTGCTGCTCAAGCGAGGCGAAAATGACAAAGCCTTCCAGCTCGCTGCCGAGGCCGCAGAGCGCAATCCCACCTCGGCGCGCAACTTCTTTCTAACCGGCAAAGCCCTGGTGCGTCTCGAAAAGCTGGAATTGAGTGTAAAGTGGCTCAAGCGATCGATCGAGCTGGATCCGAATTACCCCGAGCCGCACTATCTGCTGGGCCAGGCCTATCAGAAGCTGGGACAAAAGGAAAACGCCCAGCGCGAATTCCCAACATTCCAGGCCATCAGCGCGAAACTCCCACGCAGCCGGCGCTGAGAGTGTACCTGGCGGTTTGCGGCGCGACGGACTGGCGGTCTTGGCCGTAGCGGCATCCTTCTCTGAGGCATCCGCTTCCGCGGCGAAAACGGCGCCACGCCGGAGAAGTTTCAATCTCGAAACGATCAGCTCCGGCGTGGGCCTGGCGGATCAGCAATTGCAGCATTCTCAGACCCAAATGGAGCCAAGCTAATTGAACAGCAAAGACTTACATCAACTGGCGGAGAGGGGGGGATTCGAACCCCCGACACCGGTTTAAGCCAGTGTAACTGCTTAGCAGGCAGCCCTGTTCGACCACTCCAGCACCTCTCCGTGTGGCGGGAAATGAGCGGGTCGGGCCTTGCGCGGACGCCTTCATGCTAACACACCATGAGGAGCCGCCGCAGACTCAGCCCCCATGGTCCGTTGCCCGAACAAGGTGCATGCGGTTCTTGCCAGGCCTGCGATCTGCATCAGGTGTGCCTGGATGTGATTTCGGCAGAGCGCTGGCCACGGCTCAGGGAACCGGGAGCAGGAAGCGGATCAGCCAATAGGCCAGCCCGGCGATGGCCGCGGCGGCGGGAATGGTGAAGACCCAGGCCCACACGATGCTGGTGGCGAGGCCCCAGCGCACGGCGCGGACGCGGTGGATGGTTCCCACGCCGACGATGGCCCCGGTGATGGTGTGGGTAGTGGAGACCAGGCTGCCGAACGAGGCGGCGGTGAGGATAGTGATGGCGCCGGCCGTTTCGGCGCAGAAGCCGCCCATCGGCTTGAGCTTGGTGAGCCGCGCGCCCATCGTCCTGACGATGCGCCAGCCGCCGGTGTAAGTGCCGAGGGCCATGGCGGCGTGGGCGGCGAGAATGACCCAGGTGGGAATATGGAAGACCTGGATGTAGCCGGCGGCGAAGAGCGCTCCGGCGATGATACCCATGGTCTTCTGCGCGTCGTTGGTGCCGTGGGCGAAGCTGTAGATAGCGGCGGAAAAGAGCTGCAGGCGGCGAAAATAGCGGTCGAGCAGGCGGGGTGAGGACTTGTGAAAGGCCCACGTCACCACAAACACGAGCACAAGAGCGCACACCATGCCCATCAGGGGAGCGACGACGATGCCGAGCAGGGTCATGGTCCAGCCGGAGGTCGTGCTCCAGGCGGGCGGGACGAGCGCCGACCAGGCGCTCGACCAGCCGCGCTCCACCGCCGCTCTTGCCATGGCCGCGCCGGCGTAGCCGCCGACCAGGGCGTGAGAGGAGCTGGTAGGCAGGCCGACATACCAAGTGAAAAGGTCCCACAGAATCGCGCCGGCGAGTCCGCCCAGGATGACGTGCTCGTTGACGAACTCCTGGCGGACGAGACCTTTTCCCACCGTGCGCGCCACCGCCGTGCCGAAGCCGAAGGCGGCGACGAAATTGAAGAAGGCCGCCCAAGCCACGGCGCGAGCCGGCGAGAGGACACGGGTGGCCACCACGGTGGCGATGGAGTTGGCCGCGTCGTGAAAGCCGTTGACGTAATCGAAGGCCAGAGCGACGATGATGATCGTTACAACGAGGGCGTGGGTCAGGCTCATCAGTGTGCGAATGCAGCTTCAGCCGTTCTTTACCACCACACTCTCAATCACGTTGGCCACGTCTTCGCAACGATCGGTGGCCGACTCCAGGATTTCGTAGATTTCCTTCAGCTTGATCAGCTCGATCGCATCTTTCTCGGTTTCGAACAAATCACCAAGGCCCTGGCGATTGACGCGGTCGGCTTCGTTCTCCAGCCGGTTGATCTCGATGAGGTATTCCCTGACGCCATCGCCTTTGCCCATGGCCGATATCGCCTTGACGGTGGCAAGGCAGCAAGCCTCTGTGATCTGGGCCAGGGCGGTCACCTCAGCCGGCAAGCTTTTCACCTTGTAGAGCAGCAAGCGGCCCACGGCGGCGTCGATCATGTCCAGCACATCATCGAGATGGGAAGCGAGGCGGTGGATATCCTCCGGGTCGATCGGCGTGAGGAAGGTCTGATCGAGACGGGTCATGATCCCGTGCGTGACCTCGTCGCCTTTGTGCTCCACATCCCGAATCTTGGCCGCGTAAGAAACGAGATCCGCCGGGGAGCCCATCACGGCCGACACCAGGAGATGAGCCGCCTCCGCCATGTATTGCGCCTGCTGCTCGAACAGCACGAAGAACTTTTCTTCTGTGGGCAGAATTTTCATTCTCATGGGACACCCCGTTACTGAGAACTTATCTTCTCAGAAGCAGCGGACAAAAATCAAAAGCGACCCGGTGATGCCCGATCGGCGGCGGTAGTGCCATGGCGAGGCAGTGATGTGGCGAGGCGAGCCGCTTTCCGGATGACGCCCGTCCGGCACCCCGGCCAAACACCCGTGCGGAATCCCCCGAGCGCAAATTTTGGCCCGACATCTCCTGTGGCATCAACCCATTACGCGCCTCGAAGAACCGCAGCACCGGAAAGAAGCCCCGGCTCAAGGCGAAACTGACTCCCGTGCCGTAGGGCAGCTCATACAAGGCGCTAAGGTTGGCAGGTGTGGCGCAGGCGCTTGCCGAGAGGTTTCCCGAAGCCGGGCTCAGGGCGATGGGACCGACGCGGGGGCGCCTTCCGCGATGTCGAGCGGGTGATGTCGGACTTCCTCGCCGTTGATCATGAAAATCACATCTTCGGCGATGTTAGTGGCGTGGTCGGCGATGCGCTCCAGTTGGCGCGCGACGATCATCAAATCGAGCGCGTGAGGGATCGAGGCTGGGTCGCGCTGCATGGCGGCGGTCAGCTCCTGGGTGATCGAGTTGCGGAGCTTGTCCACCGCGTCATCGGATTCGAGGATCTTCCGGGCCGTTTCGACGTCGCCCTTGACGAACGAATCCAGGCTGGCGAGCACCATGGACTCGACCAGTTTCGACAGCTTGGGGATGTCCTCTGCTCCCTCAACGTGCGAGTCGTGCATCATCAATAATGCCCGTTCAACGATGTGGACGGCCAAGTCGCCCATACGTTCCAGATCGGTATCGATCTTGATGGCGCCGATGATGAACCGCATATCCTTAGCCACGGGCTGGGTGTGGATGATCAGCCGCATAGCCAGCTCGTCGATCTGGTTCTCCATCTGGTCCACACGCGTCTCGTCGCGCAGAACCTGGTGCGCCAGGTCTTCGTTCTTGTCTATGAGCGAAAGCACGCTGCGCTGGACCGAGGAGGCCACCAGTGCGCACATCTCCAGCAACTGCTTGTTCAGCTCTTCCAGCTCGACTTCGAAATGACGCACGTTCCTGTTCCTCTGTGGCCGCCGGCCCGGCTTCAGCCTGGCTGCTGCCCGGCATCAGCCGAACCGGCCGGTGATGTAGTCTTCCGTTTCCTTTTTTGACGGGGTCTTGAAGATTACGTCCGTCTTGTCAAACTCGATCAGCCGTCCGAGCAGGAAAAATCCCGTGGCGTCGGCCACGCGGGCGGCCTGCTGCATGTTGTGAGTCACGATCACTATCGTACACTGGGTCTTGAGATCGAACAGCAGGTCCTCGATCTTGGCCGTGGCGATCGGATCGAGCGCCGAGCAAGGCTCGTCGAGCAGCAGAACTTCCGGGTCGACGGCCAGGGCGCGGGCGATGCAAACCCTCTGCTGTTGGCCGCCGGAGAGCGCATAGGCCGGCTCATGCAGCTTGTCCTTGACCTCGTCCCAGATCGCGGCGCGGCGGAGGCTTCGCTCCACAATTTCGTCCAAGCGGCCCTTGAACCCATTGATGCGGGGGCCGTAGGCGATATTCTCGAAGATCGATTTCGGGAACGGGTTAGGTCTTTGGAAGACCATACCCACGCGGCGCCTGAGGTTTGTGATTTCGAGGTCGCGGATGCTCTCGTCATCCAGGAGAACTTCCCCTTCCCAGCGGGCGTGCCGGATCGTGTCGTTGATGCGGTTCAGAGTGCGCAGGAATGTGGATTTGCCGCACCCGGAAGGGCCAATCAGGGAAGTGACACAGTTGGTCGCCACTTCCATCGAAATGTCGTGCAGGGCTTGCGAAGGACCGTAGAAGAAGCTTACGTGAGAAACCTGGAGCTTGGGCGCGGCGGCGGCGGTGGAAGCGGTTGGCATCGTTTCACTTCGGGCTCTTGCCTGACTGGAGTTCAAAGAAAGCTCTGGACTAGCACTCATAAGAGCGACCTTAGAAACTTCGTTGCGAGGAACCCTGGCGAGACACGAATGAAACGGGGGCCGATTTGGGACGCGGGAGCCGACGCCAACTGGGCCGGCGCTGCCAGTCCGGAATCCGAAGACCTACCCCTTGGGAACATACGCCCTTCCTGATATCGCCAAGCGCGCCGCGACGTTGATCAACAAGACCAAAGTCAGCAGGACGAAACCGGCCGCCCAAGCCTGGCGATGCCAATCCTCGTATGGCGCGATGGCATAGGTGAAGATCATCACCGGCAGGGTTGCCGTGGGATGGCTCCAGCCCGGGCTCCAGAACTGGTTCCCCAGCGCCGTGAAGAGAAGCGGGGCGGTCTCTCCCGCCACGCGTGCCAGATCCAGCATCGTGCCCGAGATGATGCCGCGAATGGCAGCCGGGATTACTACGGTCACGATGGCCTTCCACTTGGGCGCTCCTAACGCCAGGGCGGCTTCGCGGAGTATCTGCGGAACCGCGTGCAGAAACTCTTCCGTGCTGCGGACCGAAATCGGAATCATCATGATCCCGAGCGCGACGCCTCCGGCCAGGGTCGAGAAACGGCGCATGGGATGAACGACCAGCCCATAAACTACAATGCCGATGACAATCGAAGGGACGCCATTCAGCAGGTCTGTGACGTAACGGACCACGAAGGAGAAGGTCTTGCCGCCATATTCTGACAGGTAAGTGCCGCCCAGGAATCCAATCGGTATTCCGATCAAGGTGGCCAGGAGGAGGACCTTGCCGCTCCCCACAATCGCATTTGCCATGCCGCCACCGGTTTCACCGACCGGCGCCGGCAACTGCGTGAAGAACGACCAGCTTAATGATCTGCCTCCGTGATAAACCAGGTAGCCGAGAATAAAGAACAATAGGGAGACAGTCCACAACGTGCACAGGCCGGTCAGCCCGAACATGGTGTAATTGACCAGCTTTTTGCGCGTCAAGGACATCTTCACTCGCGCGCTCCCTTGCGGCTGGCCGTTACTATCAGGATGCGCGCCAGACCGTTCAACAGGAAGGTGACGCCGAACAGTACCAGGCCGAGCTCGATCAAGGCGCTGAGGTATAAGTCCCCGGTTGCCTCGGTAAACTCATTCGCAATCACGGCCGCGATCGAGTACCCGGGAGCGAGCAAGGACGTTTTGATCTGCGGCGTGTTCCCAATCACCATGGTGACAGCCATGGTTTCGCCCAGTGCGCGCGCCAGCGCGAGAAATATGGACCCCATGATGCCGGTCGACGCGTAGGGAACGACCACCCGCCACGTGGTCTCCCACTGGCTGGCGCCTAAAGCCAGAGACGCTTCGCACTGCTCGCGTGGGACTGACAGCAGAACCTCCCGGGAGACCGAAATGATGAACGGCAGGATCATCACCGACAGCACGATCCCGGCGGAGAAATAACTCACTCCGTAGAAAGCGCCTTGAAAGACCGGCAGCCATCCGAAAGCCGCCTTTAGCGGCGGCACGACGTAGCTCTGAAGAACCGGCACAAGGATGAAAATGCCCAATAGACCATAGATGACGCTGGGGACTGCGGCTAAGAGCTCGATCAGGAACGTCAATCCGTTCGAAATTCGTAACGGCGCCATTTCCGCCAGGAATATGGCCGCGCCGATGCCCTGCGGAACCGCAACGAGCAGGGCCATAACGGACGTGACCACCGTCCCATAAATGAAAGGCAGTGCTCCGAAATTACCTGCAACCGGGTCCCAGGTCGAGATCAGCAGGAAATTCCATCCGAATTTGTGCCGGGATTGAGCTGACTGCACGAATAGCTCGTAAAAAACCAGCGCGGTGATAACGAGAATAGCAGCGGCAGCGGTAAGCACAATCAGGTGGGCTAGTTCCTCGCCGGCCTGAAGCCGGCGCACAAAAGACTGTGCCCTCGCAGCCGGCTGCATCGGTGCTGCACTGGAAGCGGCCATATGGTTTTAGTCCCGGCTGCTGATGATCCCGCTGCCAGGGCCTGGTTCCAGGGAACCCGGCATCAGCGACGTGTGCCGGTCACCCGCCCGGTTCGAGCATCCCTGCGCTCTTACAAGCCTGCTCATTCCACTCGATCCTTCTACCCGGCGCTCGGCCCGGGCAAGCCGGTGGCGGCCTGCCGTCACGGACTCTTCCGGTCCATGTTGCCGGTACTCACAGCGCCCCCGCCGACTTTCCCCAAGGCCTTTCTTTCCTTAGCGACCACCTGCTTCGGGAGCTGGGCGTATGCCAGCGCTTCCGTGTACTGCTGGCCGGGACCCAGCATCCAGCGCACAAAATCCTTGATCGCTTTCTCCTTGGCCGGATCTTGGATTTTGCTCGGAATCAGCAGCCACGTGAAACTTGAAATCGGGTACGCGTTGCCGCCGGGAGCGTTCGTAATCGAGACGCGGAAATCATTCGGCATGTTGGCTGCCGCCCCCGCCGCGGCGGCGGTCACACTCGTCAGATCCGCTTTGGTGAAATTGCCAGCCTGATTCCGCACGCGGCCATAGGGAAGCTTGTTTTGGATCGCGTAGACCAACTCGACGTAGCCAATCGAATATTGAATCTGCCTGATCTGCCCCGACACTCCTTCATTTCCCTTTCCGCCGAGCCCAACAGGCCAGTTCACCGAAGTTCCCACACCGACCTTCTGCTTCCACTCCGGGCTGACCTTTGATAAATAATCAACCCACACGTAAGTCGTGCCGCTGCCGTCCGAGCGATGCACCACGACGACATCCCGATTCGGAAGCCCCACGTTCGGGTTCGCCTTCTGAATGTCCGGATCGTTCCACTTCGTGATCTTGCCAAGGAAAATGCCGGCCAGCGCGTCAGGAGTGAAATCCAGCTGAGCGGTGACGCCCGGAATGTTGTAAGTCGGCACATCCGCGCCCAGCACAGTTGGGAAATGAAGAATATCGCAACTATGCTTCTGCCTGAACTCTGCGATCTGTTGATCGTTCATGGGACCGTCGCTGGCGCCGAAATCGACAGTTCCCTCTGTGACCTGCTTGATTCCGCCGCCAGATCCGATGGATTGGTAGTTAATCTCGATGTCCGGATGCAGCTTGTGATACTCGTTGAACCATTTGGAATACATCGGGTAAGGAAATGTCGCGCCGGCTCCGGTCAGGGACAAAGCCGCCACTGCCGCGCCCGCCAGCGCAACCAGCGAAGTGCCTAGCGCCATCAAACGTTTTGTCATTTTCTCTCCTTACAGCGTCTCGAGCGTCCTCCTGCCTCTGAGCGTCGCTGTTCAGGGGCTCTTCAGTTGCTGGTTACCCGGCCCCAGCACGGTTCCCTCGCTCGCAGGGGTTGGCGAGCCCGGGAGCGTATACCGCAAGTCGACGAACGCCATGCTCGCGTGAGCATTCTTCGGCTGCCCCAGCGCGACAAACCAGGGATCGCGGGTCAAATAAGAGTACTGCGTGATGAGCGACAAGGCGCCGTACCTCGGATCCCTCCAGAAGGTCTGGACGAGTCCGAAGCTAGCCTCTTGGATGTTGCGGTTGTTGCCGTTGGATGATCCGCCGAAACCGTAGCCCACCAGCTTGCCGTTGGCCGGATCGACCGCCGAGTTGCGGCCGACATACATGCCGCCGTAGTAGGCGTAGAGCAGCGAATTCCTCAGGTTCCACTCGAAACCGCCGATCGCGGAGCGGGCGTGGATCAGCGAAGGGCTGCCATCGCCCCTGACAATGAGGTCCGGAGCCTGGCCGAAGAGGTAACGTCCGCCGCCATCGCTGAAGAAAGTATCTCCAATGAGGCGGAAGTTCTTCACCAGCTCGAAGTTGAAGTTCACCGACCCGCCGCCTCCGGTAGTGGTAAAGGCCCTGCTGCTCACGGGATTGAAAACCTTAAACGAGCGCAGCAAGCCCGCCACCTCGAAGTGGACGGCATGGCCATTAGGCCGGCCATCGAAGGCAATCTTGGAAATCACGTCGGGATGCAAGTTGGGAACACCCGTGTTGCTGCCGCCGTTGTTCAATTGGCTGCCATAAGGGGAGGCCAGCGCGGTGGGAAGAGTGACAGTCCCGCCCCCGGCGGAGCCGCCCATATATTGCTCGGCGCTTTCAAACGATACGCCCCAGGTAATCTTGTTGCTGGCGTGCAGGATGAAGCGGAACTGAGGCTGGCGGGTCCATGTCAGCCCCACTTGGTAGTTCGTATCCATGTCCTGGCTGTAAAAGAGGTCGCCCGGCAGAGCCGATAGGCCGCGCCGGTTGGGCGTCAGCATGCTCCAGGACTGGCCGCCCAGAATCTCCCATTTGTCTTTCGCTACATCCACCCAGTACACACGCATACGCAGAGTAGCGCTGTTGCTGCTGACGGCGAGATTGCCGGGAGCATTGCCCAGAAAGTCGGACTCCAGATAGCCGATGACGTCAGCCCCGCGCACCTTGGCGTCCACACGCAACCCGACGCGCGAGTTTTGCGCGCTGAAACGGTTTTCGGTCAGCCTGCCGGCGGCCGTGTTGCTAAAGGGAATGCCGCCGAAGTTGGTTCCGATGCCGCTGCCTCCGGTGGTGGAGCGAAAGACGTCGGTGAAGTCCATGAATCCGATGGGCGTAACCCACGCCGAGCCGATGGGGATCGATAGAGGGGACAATTTGGGTGCGTTCTCTCCCTGCGGCGCGGCCGCGGGCGCAGGGGCTGCGGCAGGGAGGGCGGGCAACGGTGCCGCCGGGGGCAGGGCCGCAGCGGGAACCATGGGGGTCAGGCTGGCGACTTTCCCCAGGTTCCGGACTCCCGGACTCGATTCACTCGCCGGAGCAGCCTCCGCAGACGCCCGTCCTTGCGCCGCCTGCTGCGACGCGGACATGCGCTCGATGAGCTTCCCCTGCGCTTCCAGGGCGAGGCGGAGCTGCTCGAGCTGCTTCTGCTGCCCGGCCAGCTTTGCCTTCAAGCTTTCGACCTCCTGGACGGCGTCGTTCCCCGATGGTTCAGCCGCGCTCTTGTCAGCCGCGGGAAGCGGGAAAGCAACCATCAGCGAAAAAAGCACGGAGATCGAAGCTGTCAACGCAAATTGGATTTGTCTCGATTTCATAAGACCCTCATGGCCCTCTTGGGGCAAACCTACATTGAGATTACGCGCGACAGCCAGTCGTGCAGAGGCCGGCGTCAGCCTGTGTGGGAACAAGCCGGCTGAGGCGCGTCGCGGGTACGACTAAACCTGTAATCTGTTTCCGTTTCATAACAACATTGTCAGTGCGGTCTGCTCGCTGGCTTGCCGGAAGCTTTGTCGAGCACGCCCGGCTCGATGCACAACCGCCGACCACGGCCTTCAACTTCTTTGATTGAGAGTTATTGACCCTTCATGATGCCAGCGGCGAGTTACAGAATGATGAACGTGGCGTGAGATTTGGGTAAAGGAGGAAGGATTAGGCCGCCAGCTCGTCCGCGCTCCTGTAACATGAAGATGAAATCGAATGAGAGAGCTGACGGCTGAGTTGTTGGGTACATTTGCGCTGGTCTTTGCGGGGACGAGTGCTATTGTTGTCAACGACGTGAGCGGAGGGCTGGTCTCCCACGTCGGGATCGCGCTGACGTTCGGCCTGGTGGTGCTGGCCATGATCTACGCCGTGGGGGATGTTTCCGGCGCGCATCTGAACCCATCTGTCACAGTCGGCTTTCTGGCAGCCGGCAGAATGGATGTCCGGCGCGCCGTGGGCTACATTCTCAGTCAATGTGCGGGGGCCGTATCGGCGAGCGCTCTTCTCCGGCTGCTGTTTCCCCGGCATCCGACGCTCGGCGCTACGCGGCCAGCGGGGCCGGCGCTGCAATCCTTCACTCTGGAGATCGTCCTGGCCGGCCTGCTGATGTTTGTGATCCTCAGCGTTTCGACCGGCGCCAAAGAGAAGGGAATCACGGCCGGCATCGCTGTGGGGGCCGTTGTCGCGCTCGGGGCGCTGTTTGCCGGGCCGATCTCCGGCGCCTCGATGAACCCGGCGCGCTCGCTGGCACCGGCGCTCCTGACGGCCCGCCTGGACGGCCTGTGGATCTACCTCACGGCGCCCTTTCTCGGTGCGATGGCTGCCGTGCTGGCATGCCGATGCGTGCGCGAGAAGGGTTGTTGCGTCGCACCGCGGGGAGAGGCGTGTTGATGACCGGTGCGCGCGCGCGACTCAAGAGAGTCTTGTTTGTGTGCGTAGAAAACGCCGCCCGAAGCCAGATGGCCGAAGCGTTTGCCCGACTGCATGGCTCGGGAGTGATGAAAGCTTACAGCGCGGGCTCCCGGCCGTCAGGGCAGGTCAATCCGCGAGCCATCGAGTCCATGCGCGAAGTTGGCTACGACCTCGGCCGCCACCGATCCAAGTCTCTGGCTGAAGTTCCCGACGTGGAGTATGACTTCGTAATCACCATGGGGTGCGGGGAGGAGTGTCCTTTGGTGCGCGCCAGCCAGCGCGAGGACTGGGACATCCCGGACCCCAAGGCGCTCTCGCCGAAGGAGTTTGCAGCGGTGCGCGGCCTGATTGAAAAGAGGGTGAAAGCTCTCGTCGAGCGCATTGCTCCGCGGCCGGACGCTACGCCACCTCGACCGGCGCGGCGGCGGGGGCCAGCGGCAGCGTGAAATAGAACGACGAGCCGCGGCCGGCCTCACTCTCGACGCGCACATCGCCGCCGTGGGCGCGGGCAATGTGCTTGACGATGGAAAGGCCGAGGCCGGTGCCGCCCAGCTCGCGCGAGCGGGCCTTATCTACGCGGTAGAAGCGCTCGAACAAACGCGGCAGATGTTCGGCGGCGATGCCGGCGCCGGTGTCGGAGACACAGAACTCCATCACGCCTTTAGTGGGCCGCGCCGAAACCGTCACCCGGCCGCCGGCTGGCGTGTATTTCAGAGCGTTATCGAGCAGGTTCAGCAGCACCTGGTGGATGGCGTCGCTGTCGGCCATCACACAGGCCTGCTCGGGCACGCTCTCGGCGGTCAGAGCGACGCCCCGCGCCTGCGCGACCTGCCGGACGCTTTCGATGGCCCACTCGACGGCATCGGCGGCTTGCAACGGGGCGAAGCGAAATTCGTGCCTGCCAAGCTCGATGCGCGACAGCGTGAGGAGGTCGGCGGTGAGCTTGGCCATGCGGACGGCGTGCTTGCGGATGATTTCCACAAACTCGCGCGCGCGGGCGTCGGGCAGCAGGCCGCTTTCGAGCAGCGTTTCGGCGTAGCCTTGGATGGAGGTGAGCGGCGTGCGCAGCTCGTGAGAAACGTTGGCTACGAAATCTTTGCGCACGTTCTCCAGCCGCTCCAGCGCCGTGACGTCGTCGGCCAGGCGGGAAAAACTTTCCTCCAGCCGGTCGGCGGTCTGGTTGAGGGCCGTCATGACCATGGAGATTTCGTCGTGGCCGTCGACGGCCATGCGCGCCGTCAGGTTGCCTTTAGCCACCGCTCCGGCGAACTCCACCACGCGATGCAAGCGCCGCGAAACGGAGGCGGCGAGCGCGGCGGCCAGCAGCATGGCTGCTAGAATCGCCAGGCTGGAGCCGATAACGATTCGCCGCCGGATGCCGGCCAGCTTGCGATCAAGCTCCGCCAGCGGGTAAGCCAGCCGCAGCGCGCCACCCTGCCAGGGGCCGCTCGCAAGCGGGATCGCCAGGTAGAGGAAGCTGATGTGCACGGTGGCGCTGAAGCGCGTGCTGGATCCGACTTTGCCGTGCAAAGCGGCGACGAACTCGGGCCGCCGGGCGTGGTTTTCCATGGCCGCCGGATCGGCTTCGGAATCGGCCAGCACCGTGCCGTCGGCGCGGATCAGGGTCACTCTCGCGTTCGCCTGCCGGGCGATGTCCCGGACCAGCGTTTCCAGATTCCCGGGCGCTTCCCGATCCGCCGGAGCTGCTGCGGCCAGCCGGCCGGCAACCAGGCGCGCCTTTTCCTCGAGCCCTTGCCGCAGCGTCTCGCTATAGCCCTGCTCGAACTGGCGGCTGACGAGAAAACCCAGGAGCACGGTCGCTGCCAGAATGACAGCGAAGAAGGCGAGGACAAACTTGAGGAAGACGCGTGTCCTCACGGGGGCGCCTCGAAGCGGTAGCCGGCGCCGCGAACCGTCACGATGTAAGCCGGATTCTCAGGATCGGCTTCGATTTTCTCGCGCAGGCGCCGCACATAAACATCCACCGAGCGCGGCGTCACGAAGCGCGTCTCCCGCCATACGGCGTCCAGCAACTGCTCGCGGGAGAACACGCGCCCGGGATGGCGGGCCAGGAACTCGAGCAGGCGGAACTCGGTGGCGCTCACCTCGATCTCGCGCTGCTGGACCATCACCTTGAACGCTCCGGGGTCGATGGTGAGCGCGCCGGCCGATATGGGGGATTCCACCGCCGGCTGCTCCGTGCGGCGCAAGACCGCTTTAACGCGCGCCACCAGCTCGCGCGGGCTGAAGGGTTTGGTGACGTAATCATCCGCTCCCAGCTCCAGCCCCACCACGCGGTCGGTCTCCTCGGCCTTGGCCGTCAGGAAGATGATGGGAGTTCGCGC
>DASQHK010000700.1:0-3040 GCA_035632135.1 Bryobacterales bacterium | reverse complement strand
GGTTATCGCCAACCCCGTCCGCACCGCCGCCGACGTCGCCGCTCTTTCCACCAACCACGCCGCCGATCTCGGCTACGTGGGTGAAGCGATCCGCAAAGTCCGCGGCGCCCTCGATCGCCAGGTCCCGGTCATCGGCTTCGTGGGCGCGCCGTTCACCCTGGCCAGCTACATCATCGAAGGCGGGGCCTCGCGCCACTACCTCACTACTAAGACATTGCTGCTCTCCGCGCCCGATCTCTGGTCCGAGCTGATGTCGAAGCTCGTCGCGGTCCTCGCCGCTTACGCCCAAAGCCAGGTCGAGGCCGGCGCCGCCGCCATACAGGTGTTCGACAGTTGGGCCGGCACGCTCTCGCCCGGCGATTACGCCCGCTACGCCCTCCCCCATTCGCGGGCGCTGGTCGCCGCCATCCGCCGCGCCGGCGTCCCCGTCATCCACTTCGCCACGGGCGTCGGCGCATATTACCCGCTCCTCCACAAGGCCGGCGCCGACGTGCTCGGCCTCGATTGGCGCGTCGAACTCGACGCGGTCTGGCGGTCGATCCGCTACCGCGCCGCTGTGCAGGGCAATCTGGACCCCGCCGCGCTGTTCGCCCCGCTCCCGGAGCTGCGCGCCCGTATCCACGACATCCTCGACCGCGCCGGCGGCCGCCCCGGCCACATTTTCAATCTCGGCCACGGCATCCTGCCCGAAACGCCCGTTGAAAACGTGAAGGCCGCCGTCGAAATGGTCCACGAATACCAAGCGCGAGGAACCGCGGCCTCATGAAGCAAGCTGTTCTGCTGCTGGCCCACGGCGCCCCCGAGCGCCTGGACGAAGTCGACCAATACCTGCTCAACGTCCGTGGCGGCCGTCCGCTTCCTCCGCATGTGGTCGAGGAGATTCGATCGCGCTATGCCGCCATCGGCGGCGGCTCTCCCCTGCTCCGCCTCACCAACGAGCAGGCCCGCGCCCTCCAGGCCATAGTCGGCGTCCCCGTCTACGCCGGCATGCGCAACTGGACTCCGTACATTCGGGACGCCATCTCCCAAATGGCCGCCGACGGCGTGGGGCGCGCCGTGGCCATCTGCATGGCCCCGCAGTACTCCAACATGAGCGTGGGCTTCTACTTTCGCCGCGCGAAGGAGGCCCTCGAGGCGGCCGGCGCCGCGATCGACCTGTGCTGGGTCGAAAGCTTCCACGTTCATCCGAAGCTGATCGCCGCCTTCGCCGAGCGCCTCCGCGTCACGCTCGACGGCGCTTCCCTTCCCGTGCTGTTCACGGCCCACAGCCTGCCGGAGAAGATCCTCACCTCCGGCGACCCCTACGACGCGGAGGTCCGGTGCACCGCCGCCGCCGTCGCCGCCGAACTAGGTCTCAGCAATTGGGACTTCGCCTACCAGAGCCAGGGCCTCACCGAGGAGAAGTGGCTCGGCCCCACGGTCGAATCCCGCCTCGACGCCAGCGCCGCCGCTGGCGTGAAGGAGCTTGTCATCCACCCCATCGGCTTCGTATGCGATCACGTCGAGATTCTTTACGACGTCGATATCCTGTTTCGCAACTACGCCGCCCGGCGTGGCATTGCCATCCGCCGCCCCGAGTCGCTCAACGACTCGCCGCTATTCATCGAGGCGCTCGCCGAGCTGGCGAAGGAACGGCTGGGATGAGCGCCCGCGTTGCCATCGTCGGGGGCGGCATCTCCGGCCTCGCCGCGGCGTATTACCTCTCGCGCGCCGGCCTCGCCTGCACGCTTGTCGATCCGGCTCCGCGCCTGGGCGGCGTGATCAGCACCGAGACGGTCGATGGCTGCGTGGTCGAGGCCGGTCCCGACAGCTTCATCGCCCAAAAGCCCTGGGCGCTCGAGCTGATCCGCGAGCTGGGACTTGACGGCGAGGTGATCGGTTCTAATGACCATCTTCGTAAGACCTATATTCTCCGCCGCGGCCGCCTGGTCCCCATGCCCGACGGATTGTTCTTGATGATACCTACTGCCGTCGCGCCCCTCGTCGCGACGCCCCTGCTCGGCTGGCTTACCAAGATCAAGATGGCGCGCGAGCTGCTCCGCCGGCCGCCGGCCAAGCGGGCCGAGCAGCCCGACCGCTCGGTCGCCGCCTTGCTCTCCGATCATTACGGCCAGGAGGCCGTCGACTACCTCGCCGAGCCGCTGCTCGCCGGCATTTATGGCGGCAACGCCGCCGAACTGAGCGCCGCCAGCGTCCTGCCGCGGTTCGTCGCGCTCGAACGCCGCTATGGCAGCCTGACGCGCGGCGTGCTGGCGGCCCGCCGCGAGCAGGAAACCGCCGGCTCAGGCAAGCCCGCGCCGCTCTTCCTCACCCTCAAGCGCGGCATGCAGCAACTGATTGACGGGATCGAAGGCTCCATCGCCGGCCGCGTCCAGGTCGTTCACGCCGCCGTGGAAAGCATCGAGGCCTCCGGCTCCGGTTATCGCCTCCACTGCGCCGGCCGGCCGCTCGACGCCGATCACGTCGTGGTCGCCACGCCCGCCCACGCCGCCGCCGCGCTCGTGCGCGCGCTCGATGCTGCGCTCGCCGAACAGCTCGCCGCCATTCCGTATCACTCTTCCATCACCATCGCGCTCGGCTACGACCGCGCGAGCTTCCAACACCCTCTCAACGGTTTCGGTTTCTTGGTCCCGCGTGTCGAGCGCGGCCTGGTGACGGCCTGCACCTGGGTCGGCGTGAAGTTCGCGCATCGCGTGCCCGAGAACCGCGTCCTGCTGCGCGTTTTTATCGGGGCTGGACGCGACGAAGCCATCCTGGGCCGCTCCGACGATTCACTCATCGCCGCCACCTGCTACGAGCTGCGCCGGCTGATGGGCGTCACCGCGGAACCTCGGTTCGCCCGCGTCGCGCGCTGGCCGCGGGCCATGGCGCAGTACACCGTCGGCCACCAGCGCCGCGTGGACCAGATCAACGCCCGCCTCGCCGCGCACCCCGGCCTGTATGTAATTGGCAATGCCTATCTCGGCATCGGCATTCCCGACTGCATCCGCACGGCCCAGATCGCCGCCGCCCGCATCACCGGCGCGCTTCCCCCCGCGCC
>DASQHK010000699.1:0-6501 GCA_035632135.1 Bryobacterales bacterium | reverse complement strand
CCGTAAGTCGTGCCGCCCTTGATGCCGCCGCCGGCCAGCAGCGTGCTGAAGCCGTAGCTGTTGTGGTCGCGGCCGTTCTGCACCTTCACCAGCCCGCTGATCTCGACCGCCGGCGTGCGGCCAAACTCGCCGCTGATGATCACCAGCGTTTCCTGCAGCAGGCCGCTGGTTTTCAGATCCTCGAGCAGCGCGGCGATGGGGCCGTCGGCCTGGGCGGCGAGCTTGCGGTGAATCAGGATGTCGTCGTGGTTGTCCCACGGCTGGAAGTTGCCGAAGTAGACCTGCACCATGCGCACGCCGCGCTCAACGAGGCGCCGCGCCATCAGGCAGCCTCGCGCAAAATCGCCCTCCCCGTAGCGCGCCCGCACGGCCGCGCTCTCCTTGGTGATGTCGAAAACCTCGGGCGCTTCCTTCTGCATGCGGAACGCGATCTCCATCGACTGGATGCTCGCTTCGAGCTGCGGGTCGGCGCCTTCTTTCTTCAGGTTCAGGCGGTTCAGCTTGCCGAGCAGGTCGAGCTGGCGGCGCTGCTCGGTCTCCGTCCGCTGCGGGTTGCGGATGTGCTGGATCATCTTCTCCGGCTCGGTTTCGTTGTTGGGAATGTAGGTGCCTTGATAAACAGCCGGCAGAAAGCCGGAACTCCACAGCGGCGGGCCGAGCACGGGCAGGCCCGGACACAGCACGATGAAGCCGGGAAGGTTCTGGTTCTCGGTGCCCAGGCCGTAGGTTAGCCAGGAGCCCATCGAAGGCCGGCCCGGCAGCTTCTGGCCGCAGTTCATCATCAGCAGGGACGGCTCGTGGTTGGGGCGGTCGGTGTACATGGAGCGGATCACGCAAACGTCGTCGATGCGCTCGCCCAGCCGCGGGAAGATTTCGCTGATCTCGATGCCGCTCTTGCCGCAGCGGCGGAACTGGAACGGCGAGGCGAGCAGGTTGCCCGTCTTGCGTTCCGTTTTGAGATTGCCCGCCGGAATGGGCTTGCCGTTGTACTTGGTGAGCATCGGCTTGGGGTCGAACGTATCGACGTGCGACGGCCCGCCGTTCAGAAACAGAAAAATGACGTGCTTGGCCTTGGCCGGAAACTCGGTGGGCTTGGGGTCGAGCGGGCCGGCGGCGCTGTTTTGGGCGAGCAGGTTCGCCAGCCCCAGCATGCCGAAGCCGCTGCCCATGGTGCGCAAAACGTCGCGGCGAGTCATCGGATTCATAAGAAGCCTCATCAATTCACGAACTGGAACTCATTCGAGCTTAGTAATACCTGCATGTACTGCGCCCAGGCGACCTCGCGGCGCGCAGCGGGCGCGGCGGCCGGGGCGCTGGGCGTGGCTGCCTGGGCGCGAGTTGCGGGCGTGGTTCCCGCGGCCTCAGGTGTGACCGCCCGGGAGCGGCTGGCGGGGGCTTCCGCGATCTCGGGCTTGGCTGTTCGGGCGTGGCTTGCGAGCACAGCCCCCAGGGCCTCTGACTTGACCGTCGGGCCGTGGCTGGCGGATCCAGCGTCTGGGGTTTCTGGCTTCGCCGGCACATCGCGGTTTACGGGCGCGGCCGGAGCCGGGGAGCGGTCCGCCGCGACGAGAAGCAGCGCCGGCGCCGCGCCTTGCGGCCGCGAGGGTGGCGGCGCGTCCTGAGCGGCGGCTGCCGCCTCCGTGGAGCGCACAAAGCTGAGACCGAGGCGTGTCTCGTCCGCCGTGGGGTCGCGGCCGAAGAGCAGCCGATACGCCTCACGGATTTTGGCCTTGTCACTCGAGCCGGCGTCCTTATCGAGACGCTCGGCCAGGGCTTCGGCCTGCTGCATCACGAAATCGCTGTTGAGGAAGAAGAGGCTTTGCAGCGGCACGTTGGTTACGATGCGCTGCTCGCTGGTCGCGTTGGGGTTGGGGAAATCGAACAGGGCGAGCGTGCCGTGGAGCTTCTTGCGGCTGACGAAGCCGTAGACGGCGCGACGGTGGTTTTCGGCGGAGAGCGGCTCGGGCGCTGCGCCCATTTTGAGATCGGCGTCGCCGGCCACGGCGAGCATCGCGTCGCGCAGAGCCTCCACCTCCAGGCGCCGGCGGTTGGCGCGCCACAGCAGGCGGTTATCGGGATCAACGGCGGCGTTCTTCGCCGACGGCTCGGCGCTCAGCGCGTAGGCCGCCGAAAGCAGGATCTCGCGGTGCATGGCCTTGATGGACCAGTGATTTTCGACGAAGCGGGCGGCGAGATAATCGAGCAGCTCGGGGTGGCTGGGCCGCTCGCCCAGCTCGCCAAAATTGCTCGGCGTGCCGACGATGCCGCGGCCAAAATGGTGCTGCCAAATGCGGTTTACCATCACGCGAGCGGTCAGCGGATCCTGAGGATCAGCGATGGCCTCGGCCAGCTCCAGCCGGCCGCTGCCGCGTGTGAACGGCTTGGGCGGCCCGTCGCTCAGCACGGCCAGAAACTCGCGCGGCGCTTCCGCGCCGAGATTGTCGCGGCTGCCGCGGATCGCGATGCGGACATTGTGCGGCTTGGCGATGTCGCGGATGGTGTTCAGATAGGGATACTGCGGCGGCAGAGCCTTCTTCAGCTCAGCGAGGGTCGCTGTCATCTCGTCGAGGTGCGCCTTCCACGGGCCGCTCAGGTAGCGGCCGATATCCTTCTTGCCGTAGTAGAAGACGCCGGTGTCGGAGTAGAGATCTTTCCACAGAAAATATTTGTCGCGGGCGAGCGAGAGCAGGCTGGCGTTGGTGAGCGAGCGGCGGTCCTTGCTGCCACCGAGCAGGATCAGATTTTTTTCGTCGATTTCTTTTTTCTCGCGATTCACGGCCAGGGCCAGCTCCTCGAATTTCTCCGCTTCCTCCTTCGAGGGCGACTGCTCGAAGGCCTGCAAGTAAGGGTGGTCCTTCGGCTTCTTCGCCAGATACTTGACCCATCGCTCCACGGTCGGCTGATCGAGATCCTCGGAAGCGGGTGTGATCTTGGCTGCGGCCAGCAGATAGCGGGCCGTCTTCGACGCCAAAATCTCGGCGAGCTGGTCGGCTTGCGTTTTCGCAAATTCGTCGACCGCCGCCTCCTGGTCTTCCACCTTTTTGCTCGCGTCTTTCCAGGCCGCGACCACCTCCGGCGAGGCTAGGGGATACTGGTAATACTCGGTGCTGGTGAAAACGCCTTCGAGCGAGTAGAAGTCGCGCGTGGGGATGGGGTCGTACTTGTGATCGTGGCACTGGGCGCAGGCGACCGTCAGCCCCAGGAAGCCGCGTGTCGTGGCGTCGACGCGGTCGTCCTGAAACTCGGGACTCAAAGCGTAGAAGCCGAGGCCGGCGACGAGCTTGCTGCGGTCCTTGGCGGGCAGCAGGTCGCCGGCGATCTGCGCTTCGATGAACCGGTCGTAGGGCATGTCGTCGTTGAAGGCCTGGATCACCCAGTCGCGGTAGCGGTAGGCGTTGGGCACGGGCTCGTCTTTGGTGGAGTTGAGCTTGTCGTCGGAGTAGCGGGCGACGTCGAGCCAGTGCCGGCCCCAGCGCTCGCCGTAATGCGGCGAGGCGAGCAAGCGGTCCACCACTTTGGCGAAGGCGTCGCGCGAAGAGTCCTTCACGAACGCGTCGATCTGTTCCGGCGTGGGCGGCAGGCCGATCAGGTCGAAATACGCGCGGCGGATCAGCGTGCGCTTGCCGGCGGGCTTGTTGGGCTGCAAGCCGCGCTTCTCGAGCGCGGAAAGGATGAAGTAGTCGATCGGCGCCTGGGGCCACGACTTGTCTTTCACCGCGGGCAGAGCCGGCTTGCGAACCGGCTGAAACGCCCAGTAGGCGCGCTGCTTGGCCGTGATGGCCGGGACAGACGGCGTGATGGCAGGGCCGCCCTCGGGCCACACCGCGCCGTTCTTCACCCACGCGATCAGATCCTGGATTTCTTCGTCCTTCAGCTTGCCGCCGGGCGGCATCTTGAGGCGCGCGTGCGTCTGCTCGACCGCCTGGATCAGCAGGCTTTTGTCGGGCTCACCCGGAACAATGACGGGGCCATCCTTGCCGCCCTGGAGCAGCGATTCGCGCGACTTCATCTCCAGGCCGCCCATGCGGGCGCTGGTGTGGCAGGCAAAACAATTCTTGGCGAGAACAGGACGGACCTTCAGCTCGAAGAATTCCCGCGCATCGGCGGCCTCGGCGGCGCGCAGAACCGGCGCGAGCAGGAGGGCAAGTAACAAAAGTAACATCGCTCGCAGGATAGAAAAATGCGGGCGATGTGTCAATGCCGGCAAGGAGGCCGGCATGGGCCGGGCTCACCGCGGCGGCAAGGAGCGGCGGTCTCGAAAACAGGAATGCCGCTATGTTTTAGCGGCAGCCGTGGCGCGGTAAAATCGTCGATGAGACGGAGGAGACGATCATATGAGAACGGGGAAAAAGATGTGGTGTGCGATGGCGGGCCTGGCTGTGGCGGTGTTCCTGCTGCAACCAGGCTGCAACAAGAGCAGCGACACGGCGCAGCAGCCTGCGACGGCGCCGGAGGGCGCAGCCGAGGCGGCTCCAGAGAGCGGCGCGGCCGCGACGGGGCATCACGCGGCCGGAGAACATCGCGGCACGGAGCACGCCGCCCGCACGGAGGCCCCGGCTGGCGCTGCGGAGATGACGGTGCCGGAGGGCACGACGCTGTCGGTGCGAACCACCGCGACGCTTTCCACCAAGACGCAGCACGTGGGCGAGACGTTCCTGGCGACGCTGACCGCGCCGCTGGTTGCCGGCGGCCGCGAGATCGCTCCCGCGGGCGCGGAGGTGGAGGGGAAGGTCGTGGAGGCCGACCCCGGCGGGCGCGTGAAGGGCCGCGCCAGGATCGGAGTGGAGTTGATCCGGCTGCGCACGGCGGGCGGCCACAGGGTCGAGATTGCCAGCAACGTGGTGGCGCGCGAGGCGCCGGGCACCAAAAAGAAGGACGCCGAAAAGGTTGGGATCGGAGCGGCGGTCGGAGCGGCGATCGGGGCGCTCGCCGGCGGCGGCAAGGGTGCAGCCATCGGCGCGGGGGCGGGCGCGGGCGCCGGCGGCGGCTATGTGCTGGCCACGCACGGGGACCCGGCCGTGATCCCGAGCGAGACGGTGCTGCGGTTCCAGTTGCGCTCGCCGCTGACGGTGCGGGAATAGCCGGCCCGGCCCGGCGCGGGCGCGGTCGGCGCAGGCAGCGCAGCGGCCCGGCATTGGCGTCGGCGGCGCACATGAGCCTCTCCGGCGGCCTGCGTTGGACAGCGCTAGAATGGGCGTGGTATGAAACCTCTCTGCCTGCTGTTTGTGCTGTTTCCCTTACTGCTCGGAGCGCAATCGCTCGGCGTGCGGCCGCGGCTGGCGGTTGTCGGCCTGGTACATAGCCACGTGTGGGGGCACCTCGCGCACATGGCCGAGATGAGCGAGGCGAATCTGGTAGGCATTGCTGATCCCCACCAGGACCTCGTCGAGGAGGCCAGGAAGCGCGCGCCGCACGCGGCCTTCTTCTCCGATTACAAGCAGATGATCGAGGCGGCCAAGCCGCAGATCGTGTGGGCTTTCGTCGAGAACAACCGGCACCTGGAGATCGTGGAATATTGCGCGCCGCGCAAGATCCACGTGATTTTCGAGAAGCCCCTCGCCTCCACCTATCGGGACGCGGTGAAGATCCGCGCGCTGGCGCAGGAGAACGGCATCCAGGTGATGACCAACTACCAGATGGCGTGGTGGGCGACCAACTATGCCGCCAAGCAGCAGGCGGACGCGGGCGCGATCGGCCAGGTGTGGCGGCTGCACGGCATCGTGGGCCACGGCGGGCCGGGCTCGGAGGGCGTGCGCAACCAATATTTCTTCGCGTGGCTGACCGATCCGGTGAAGAACGGCGCGGGGGCGCTGATGGATTTCGGGTGCTACAACGCGCTGTGGTCGCTGTGGTACCTGGGCCGGCCGGAAAGCGTCTTCGCCACCGCGAACCATCTGCGGCCGGAGCGGTTTCCCAAGGTCGAGGACAGCGCCGATCTCGTGCTGCACTACAAAAACGGCGTGGGCATTTTCGAAGCGAGCTGGGACCTGCCGCGCAGCTTCCAGGACCTGGAGGTTTTCGGCCGCACGGGCAGCCTTTACATGACGCAGCAGAAGCTCGAGATCCGCAAGGGCAAGGATGCGGCGGAGGTGCGGGCGGAGCCGCTCGCGCCGGAGCAATCGGAGCCGGTGGCGTATTTGATCAGCCGGCTGCGCGCGGGCCAGCCATTGGAAGGGCTGGTGGCCCTCGACATCAACGTGGGCGTGAACGAGATTATCGACGCGGCCAAAGAATCGATCCGGTCGGGGAAAGAAGTGAAGCTGAATTGAAGAAATGAAAACGCCGCGCGGAGACACTGCGGCGTTACGGTGAAGCTGTGAGTTGAGAAATGCTCCGGGCCGGCGGCCGAAGGTGTGGATGTCTCCACCGCACTTCGGCCCGCCGGGGTGCGCGGGATCCGAATGGGCCACCGGCCGGAAGAGGTTAATCTCAGCCCGGCCCCGCCGAGCCAAGCCGGTGGGGTGTTCCTTCGTTCTCCCGTCTTGCGTCCATCGATGGACG
>DASQHK010000698.1:0-4250 GCA_035632135.1 Bryobacterales bacterium | reverse complement strand
GTTACCAGGCCGAACGACCCGCTGGTCGGATCGGCATTGGCGCCGCCCCAGTTGGCGTGGTTGGTCAAGTCAAACAGCTCGCAGCGGAACTGCAACCGCTGCTGCTCGACGATCGGGAAGTTCTTGCGCACGCCCAGGTCCCATTCCCAGAAGCCGGGATTGCGCAGGATGTTGCGCGGCTGCACGCCGAAGGTGCCCGGCGCGGGCTGCGCAAACGCCGCCTTGTTGAACCACACGGCCGAGTTGGTGAAGCCGGTGGTTTGGATGTTCGGGTCGCCCACCAGGTTCCAGAACTGGTTGCCGCTGCCCGGCCCCACGCCGGCGTAATCCACGTTCTGCCGGACGGAGAACGGAGCGCCCGACTGGAACTGGTTGATACCGGAGATCTCCCAGTTGCCGAGCAGGCGCCGCGCCAGGCCATTGGTCCC
This sequence comes from Bryobacterales bacterium, assembly GCA_035632135.1. Taxonomy (GTDB): domain Bacteria; phylum Acidobacteriota; class Terriglobia; order Bryobacterales; family JACQDG01; genus DASQHK01. Next base: position 3,822 of record DASQHK010000698.1, on the reverse strand, counting down.
CTGGAACGGCAGCTCGTAAATGTAGTTCACAATCAGCACGTGCGTGCGGTCGAGATCGGAGATGCCGTAGTAGGCTTTGTCGGAGTAGGCGTTCGGCAAAATCTCGGTGAGCGAAGAAGCGTTGTCGCGCAAGCGCGAAAACGTGTAGGCCAGATCCATCTGGAACCCGCGCGTGAAGCGGCGCTGCGCGCTCACTTGCAGAGCGTTATACATCGACAGGCCCGAGTTTTCGGCGATGCCCAGAATGCCCAGCCCCTGGTAGGGCCGCAGCGCATTGGGGTTAATGGTCGGATTGGCCTGCACCGTGCCGGGCAGCAACTGGTTGATGTTGCGCTTGCGCTGGTTGTGGATGCCTCGCCGTCCGACATAGGCCACCTCGATCGTCGTCGACCAGGGCAGCTCGCGCTGGAACGTGGTGTTCCAGTTCCACGCCGCCGGGACCTTGAGCACCGGGTCCTGAATGGTCATGGTGAAGGGGAACTGGCGCGGCGTAGCGCCGCCGGGGGCGTCGGCGCTGCCGTTGATCACCGTCTGCTGCGGCTGGAACGGAGCGTTGCCGCCCAGCGCCGTGTCGCGATTGATCGCCGTGCGGTTGGCGAACATCCCGATGCCGGCGCGGAAAGACGTCTTGGGGCTGAACCCGTAGGCCACGCCCAGCCGCGGCTGGAAGACCCGGTAGTGCGTGGGCGCGAGGCCCACCGGGAGCCCGTGGAAGAGCCGGTCGAACTGCCCGGTGTGAAGCTGCGGGAAGCGGTTGCCCTCGGCCTTGGGGAGACCCGAGCCCGGCAGCACGATGCCGTCATACGGGTCGCCGCCGGTGATAAATCCGCCCTTGGGATCGACCACGGCCGCGGTCGCAGGATTGTAATACGCCGGCAGAAACTCCGCCAGGCTGTTCCACCGGCTGTGCCACGGCGGCCAGATGGAGTGCCGCACGCCATACTCGATGGTCAGCTTCTTGGTCGCCTTCCAGCTATCCTGCACGAACCAGTCGAAGGCCGTCGCCACCCACGGCGTAATTGGCTTGCCGCCCAGCTCGGAGTAATCGTTGAAATTGCCGAGCAGGGCGTTGGCGATGCCCATCCCGGTGGTATTGGGGCTGCCGGTATCGAGGAAGCGGAAGGAGCCGTTTTCGTTGGTCGTGGCCGGTGCGCTGGCGGTTGTGAACTGGATGTGATCGTTTTGGCCGGAGCGCTCGATGAAAACGCCGAACTTGAGGGTGTGGTTGTTGATGATCTTCGTGGTGTTGTTGGCCCAGGCGTAAACGAAGCCGGCCCACGTGCCCGGGTACGGCCCGTTATCAATCGTGGTCAGGCCATTGACGGTGATCGAGGGGATCTTCTCGCCATACCATTTGGTGCCGGGGAAAATGAAGGGGTAGTTGATGCCATAGGTGCTGCGCATGCAGCGCGCTCCGCACGCGGGGTTGAAGTAGATCGACCCCAGCCCGTCGGAGCTGGCCGAGAAGGTGAACTCATTGATCAGCGTGGGCGAAAGCGTGCTGGTGAGGGCGAGGGCGCCGGTGCGGTTCGGTCTGGACCACAGCGACTGGAAGTCGCCGAAGGTGCCTTCAAACGGCCCGTTGAAGGTCCAGGGGACCAGCGTGGTGCGGAAGGTGAGCCGGTGCTTGTCGCTGAGCAGGTAGTCGACTTTGATGGTGTCCTTGCGGAGATTGGAATAGCTCGGGTACGCGCCGATCCAGTTCGCGGTTCCCTGCTGGAATCCGGGCGTCGGGAGCGGATAAGCGTTCAGCAGCGCCTGGCCATTGTGGCTGATGCGGCTCGCCGGAATGATGTTGTTCGCAAACGGCTGGCCGGTATCGGGGTCGGTGGCGGTCCGCACTTTCTTGAAAAACGGATTGGAAGCGCTCAGCAGCTCGCTCAGGTTGCCGCTGCGCATGGCGACCGAGGGCACCGTGCCCGTCGCGGTGCTATCCTGGCGCCGGCGAATCCACTCCTCGGCCCAGAAAAAGAACAGCTTGTTGCGGTCGGAATTAAACTTGTGCGGGATGAAGACCGGGCCGCCGATGTCGAAGCCGAACTGGTTGAAGCGGAACGGCTCCGGGCGGCCGGAGATGTCGGGATTGGGGCTTTGGTTGCGCGTCCAGGTGTTGGCGTCGAGGGCGGAATTGCGGAAGTTCTCCACCGCGTCGCCATGGAAGCTGCGCGTGCCGCTCTTGGTCACGAAGCGGATCTGGCCGGCCGAGGAGCGGCCGTATTCGGCGCCATAATCGGCGGTCAGGATCTGCACTTCCTGCACGGCGTCGATGTCCTGCGCCCCGAGCATCGATCCCGACGAGCGGGTTCGCGTGGCGACCGCCCCGTCCACCATGACCACGTATTCATCGGCCCGGCCGCCGTTGATGGTGAAACCACCGTTGCTGACGCTGTCGGGATCGAAGACCCCGATGCTGCCGCCGGCCACGCCGGGCTTGAGCAGCGCCAGGTAGATCGGGTTGCGGCCGTTCATGGTCAGGTTTTCAATCTGCCGCGTCTCGACCGTTCGGCCCACCTGTGCCGTGTCCGATTGCACCGCGGCTGCCTGAGCGCTCACCTCTACGGTCTCCGAAACCTGCCCCACCGTGAGGTCCAGGTCGATGCTGATCTTGGCGGCGGCGCTCAGCTTGACACCCGTTTGCACGGATTTCTTGAAGCCGGTCGCTTCCGCCTCGATGGAGTAGGAGCCGACAAAAAGGTTCGGGAAAACGTAATACCCGCTGGTGTTGGTGGTGGCCTGGTGCTTTTCGCCGTTGCCCTCGTTGGTGGCCGTGACCGTGGCCCCCACAACGACGGCCTTCGACGGATCGCGCACGAAGCCCGAGATTTGGCCGGAGTCAAACTGCGCCTGGACCGCGGCCGCCAGACACAAAGTGAAAATCAGAACAGCCAAAAATTTCTGCATGATTCACACCCTTTCCAGTCTTAGTCCGCGCGCAACACCCGCAGACCCCCTTGCGAGGCTCCGCACACAACCTTCCTTATGCGCGCAAATTTTGATCGCAGTTTAGTCCCCGCTGGAAGCGGGTGTCAAGGGCTCGGAGTGAGGATTTCCGACGTTAACAGAAGTTACGGCAGGCCGACGCCCTGCTTGCAGCGGAAGTGGACGCAGGGATTGCTGCAGGCTGCTCTGCTTCCTGTTTCGACATAGCCGGCGCGCAAGCGGAAGGCCTGGACTACCAATTGGCAGTCGCCGAGCTTCGTCGAATCAACGGATTGCCGATTGCGGGCGGCTTTACGCCGCCCGGTAGTGGTGCCGCTTGGCGGTGAACTTCGCCTTGCCGTATTCGCCCAGGTCCACGTCGCCCTGCATATCGTCGCCGCTGACCCTTCCGATGAATGTATAGTTCAGCGTCTGGCCTTGCACCCGGAGCGAGCTGTGAACGCGCACCTTGTCGCCGTCCACGAGGCCGGCCATCTCGCCCTGGAGCGTTCGACCGCGGTGCGTGCCCGTCAGCTTGTTGCCGTCCTGCTCGAGGAACAGCGTGTGGTGGGCGTGGCCCTTGATGTATCGCACGTCGGCGTCCCATCGCCCCGCGACGGAAACCGGCGAGGCCGGCGCCGGCCGGGATTTCGGTCCGGCGTTCTGGGTGAAGATTTCAACCAGCCGGGCCGCCACCAGCTTCTCGTCTCCCGCCTGCATCGCGGCCGGCCGGATGATGAACGAGTAACCCTCGCCGCCGGCGTGCGACATGACGCGCGGCTCGCCGCTCAGCAACAGGTCATTCAACTCGCCCGAGTTGATGCCGTATTTCTGCGAGTCCCACGACACGCTCAGCACCGGAAACGGACTGGCGCCGGCCGGCGGGTGCACCTTGGTCTCAAT
>DASQHK010000697.1:0-2472 GCA_035632135.1 Bryobacterales bacterium | reverse complement strand
CGGCGTGTTCCCCTCCAGGTACCGAAACCCCGCCACCACGTCCGCCACCTGCACGCCCGTGTTGTCGATGTAGTTCTGAACCTCGACTTCGCGCCCGCGCTCCCTCAGCATCCGCACAAACGTGTCCCCCAGCACCGCGTTGCGCAAGTGCCCGATGTGCGCCGCCTTGTTGGGATTGATGTTGGTGTGCTCGACGATGATCTTCCCCGGCGCAGCGCCCGCCGCCTCCGCCCGCCCCGCGAGCAGCGCCGCCGCATACGCCCCCCGCTCGAACCTTACGTTCAGGTACCCGTTGCCGGCCGCCTCCATCTTCGCGATCCCCTCGACCGGCCCCATCCCGGCCGCCAGTTCCTCGGCAATTTTCCGCGGCGGCCGGCGCAACTGCTTCGCCAGCGCAAACGCCGCCGGCAGCGCCAGCTCGCCAAACCCCGCGTCGCGAGGCTGCTCGACGACAATCGGAATCTCCAGCGAATACGCGCGCCGTATGTGCGCCGCCACCGCCTCGCGCACCCGCTGCTCCAGGGTCAGAAACATTGGCGTGAATTTGCGCTCATGCGCGGCTGATCATTCAGGAGTGCGCCGCCAGCAGCGGCCCGATCTTCGCCGCCAGGTCTTCGTAAGACAATGTTCCCGGATGATACAGCCGCACCGTCCCCGCGCGGTCCACCAGCACCAGCGTCGGCGTCGTGCTCACGCCGAAGCGCAGGAAGTTGGCCCCGCTCACCGGCGCCCGCATCCACGCCGGGATCGGGTGCGCCCGCCGGTAAGCCCCGCGGATGTAATTCATCTCCTGCTCCGGCGTCGCCGGCTCGCCGCCCGCCACGTAGCCGTAAAGCTGCGTGGGCCCCACGATGGTCAGCCCCCGCCGGCCGTAGTTCTGCTCGAGCTGCTCGAGCACCGGCATCTCCCGCTTGCAGTCCTTGCACCAGTGCGCCCAGAAGAACAGCAGCACCACGCGCCCGCGCAGCTCCGCCAGCGTGGCCGGCTTCTCCCCGATCCACTGCGGCTCCTCGAGCCTCGGCGCCGGCTTCCCCTCCAAACTCAGCAGCAAAATGTTCTTCTGGATCCGCGCCTCGATCGACGTCCCCTTGTACCGTGCCCGTTGCTCCTCCAGGAACCGCACCGCGCCTCCCCGATCGCCCCGCCCCACCTCCACCGCCGCCAGCACCTCGATCGACGCCCCCAGCGTCTGCGAGAGCGGCAGTCTCTCACTGGCCTCGAGCGCCCGATGCTCCAGGATCTTCTGGCTGCCTTCGTAGGCTTCTCTCGCGTAGCGCTCCGCCTCGTCCCATTTCCCGGCAAAGCTCGCCGCCCTGGCCGCCCACGAAATCGCTTCCAGCAACTGCGGCGTCACCGCCGGATGCTGCGCCCGATACTGCTCCACCAGCCGCTCCGCCCGCGGCAAGTCGCGCCCCAGCGCCGCCTCCCGCACGGCCTTCACGAAGTCGCTCTGCGCCGCCAGCAGCGCCGGCAGCACCAGCGCCACGCCCATCCACCGCATTCGCCGCGCCCGCCGCCCAATCATAATCCCCCAGGATACCGCGTCCGCCGCCCACATCGTCTTCCCATCTTTGCGCAGTGTTTCCCTGGCGTGCTCGACGACCGGCTCAAGAAGAAAACCGGAATCACCAACAGGATCGCGTTCCGCTTTGCCGGGACTCGGCTATCATGAGGCAATGAAAGCTCGTCTCCCATTCCGAGCGCTCAACCTGTTATTAACTTCCGCCATACTGCTCCCGGCCAGCCCCCTGATGGCGGACCAAGTGCCGGTGCGTCATACCGAGGGCCTTGTCCACGGCTTTCTGGTCCTGCGCGACCTGGACGGCAATATCCTCGCCTCAGGTGATTCGTCCCAGGTAGCGAATGGAAACCGCGTTACCAACGAACTCATCTTTCACTTCAAAGACGGCTCCGTCCATGCAGAAACAACCGTCTTTTCGCAGCGGCGCACCTTCCAGCTCCTCACCTATCACTTGGTGCAGAAGGGCCGGGCATTCAAACGCCCAACGGACATGTCCCTGAACGCCTCCACAGGGCAGATCACCATTCGTTACACCGACGAGGATGGCAAGGAAAAGACCATCACCGACCGCCTCAAACTTCCCGCCGATGTTGCAAATGGTTTCGTTACTACGCTGCTGAACGACATTGATCCCAAGGCGCCGAGGACCACCCTATCGATGGTGGCGTCCACACCTAAGGCGCGGCTCGTGAAACTCGAGATCTCGCCACGCGGTGAGGATTCGTTTTCAATCGGCGGCTCCGCCCGCAAAGCCATGCGCTATGTCATCAAAGTCGACATCGGCGGCATCAGCGGGAAAATCGCGCCGATCATCGGAAAACAACCCCCTGATACCTACGTCTGGATGGTCGGTGGGAAAACCCCTGGCTTCCTCAAATCGGAAGGCCCACTGTATGAGGGCGGCCCCGTTTGGCGAATCGAGTTAGCAAGTCCCGTATGGCCCGGCGACC
>DASQHK010000696.1:0-8566 GCA_035632135.1 Bryobacterales bacterium | reverse complement strand
CAGGTTGTTGAACCCTGGCCCCCGCAGGATCCCATTGCCGGCACTGCCGTAATGGCAAAGGTAGGCAAGGCTGCTCACCTGGCAGGTGACCACCTGGAACTGGTTCGGATCGAACCACTGGTTGATGGTCTGGTTGGCGATCGTGCCGGTGCCGATGCGATCCGGCCGGACCGGGCTGTTGAAGGTGTTTAAGCTGTTGTTTTGCGTAACCGCAAAGGGAAGTCCGGTATGCAGGGTCCAGATCCCGTTGGCCTGCCAGCCGCCGAAGACCTGGTTGGCAACACCGTGGCGCAGCGCGGCTGCAGTCGGAATGTCGTAGAGCCAACTGATGACGGCGTTGTGCGCGACGTCGAAGGGGTAAGGGGCCTTGTCGGCGGCGCGATTGCGGGGGTCCTGGTAGGAGCCGTTGTTGGTGAAGCCGAAGCTTTCATTGCGGCCGTAGCCCTCGCCCTCCGACTTGCTGTAGGTGTAAGCAAAGTTGGCCAGCAGGCCGTGGCTGAAACGCTTCTGCCAGTTGACCTGCAAGCTCTGATACCAGGAGTTGGCGCCGGAATCGAGCCAGCGGATGCGGGAAAGGGGCCGCACGGGACCGCCCGGACCGTCCACCACAAGCTGGTAGGGGCGGCGCTGTTGGGGAGTAGTAGACAGCGAGCTGAGGCCCGGGCCGGGGTTGTTCAGCTCGACCGTGTTGTCGAGATGAACGCCCTTGCTGCCCACATAGCTCACGTCGAGCACGGAGTTGAGCGGCAACTGCCGCTGGATGCCTAAGCTCCATTGCAGGACGCGGGGCTCGAAATCATCCGGGTTGAGCGTGTTGGCGTTGATCACGCTGGTCGGGCTGAGAACGCCAAACGGCTCGGCGAAGGTAATCGGGTTCGCGTTCTTGACCACGCCGTTGGAGGCGGTGTTCACGAACGGCACGCTGCCCGAAAGCGGCGGATTCAGGTTGAGGATGGTGTAGTTGTTGAGCTGGTGGATGTTGTAGAAAATGCCGGCGCCGGTCCGAATGACGGTTTTCTCGCTCAAGCGGTACGCCAGGCCAACACGCGGCTGGAAGAGCTTCTTTTCCGGATTGTAGAAAGCGAACGGCGCGCGGATGTTCGGCTCGAGCAGCGGAATGCCGTTGACCGCATGAGCAAAGCTGAGGCTGCGCCACAGACCGCGGATGTCGGTGACGACGGTGTTGTATTCGTAACGGAGGCCGAGATTCAGCGTCAGCCGCTGGGTGAGTCTCCAATCATCTTGGAAGTAGGCGGAGTAGCGGTTCTGTCGCGGATAGGTGAGGGGCAGGCCCTCCGGTGTATCCGAGCTGTCGGGAACACCCAGCAGGAACGAGGCCCAGGCGTTGTTGGCGAAATTGTCCGAGAAGTTGACGTCGCCGCGGGCCACGTTGGCGGCGCCGCGGTTGAGCCCCACGCGCGTGAACGCGAAGCCCGCCTTGAAGCTGTGGGCGCCGTGGGTAATGCTGAGGTTCTCGTTGACCTCGTACTGGTTGTTGAAGTCGAAGCCGTTGCCGCCGTCGCGGTCGCCCAGTCCGGTGAAGTTCGAGACGTTGATGGGCGGCAAGCCTGCTTCGCGCGGGCTGAGGGCACGGTTGTTGTCATTGAGCACGCGCAAGCCCGTCAGGCCGAGCGAGTCGAGGTTGAAATTGGTGTTGGAGCGCGGGTTCAGGGTGTTATCCACCGAGCGCATGTACCCGATGCGGGCCTCGTTGATGACCGAGGGAGTGAAGATGTGGATCCAGTTGACGCCCGCGTTCTGGTTGCGGCCGGCCACGAAGTACGGGAAGTTCGGATTGGGCGCGTACTGGTTCGCGTAGCTGACGTCATCAAAGGCGTAATGGCCGAACAGCTTGTCGTTGGTTGAGATCTGGTGATCAATGCGGACGTACCGCTGGTCATCGTTGATGGCGGTGCTGCCGATGCCGACGTAGTTGACGCCGCTGAGAGGGTCGGGGTTCAGGCCCTGCGGGGCCGGCCAGAACGGGAACAGGTTCTTGGCGATCGGGGAAATACGCGAGGACGGGATTTGGTCATTGGCGAACGGCGTACCGGTGATCGGGTCGATGATCTGAATGGCCGGGAGGGACGCCCCGGCGGGGGTGTGCCGGTTGAGCAGGGCGCTCAGATCGCCGTTTTCAAAAGCCTGCGAGGGCTGGTTGGCGGTTCCAATCTGGTTGGGCTGGCGGATCTTGTGGGCCTCGTAGTCGAACATGAAAAACGTGCGATCCTTGCCGTTATACAGTTTGGGAATGACCACCGGGCCGCTGAACACTCCGCCGTATTCGTTTTGGCGCAACTGGTTTTTCGGCTTGGCGGCGGCGCCCGGCGGGTTGAAGTAATTCTGGAAGTAGTCCGTGGCGTCAAGCTTGTCGTTGCGGAGGAACTCGAAAGCGTCGCCGTGGAACTGGTTGGTGCCGGACTTCAGCGCCATGGTGAGCTGGGCGCCGGCGTTGGTGCCGTACTCGGCGGAGTAAGTGCCGGCCAGCACCTTGAACTCCTGCATGGCCTCGGGCGAGGGAGTGAAAGGCACCGTGTCCACGCGCGCCTCGGTGACGGAAACGCCGTCCAGAGTGGCGTGAAAGTCGGTGTCGCGCTGCCCGTTGGCGCTGAGGCTGATCGTGTCGCCGGGAACGGGCACGCCGCCCGAGCCGCCGTTGACGTTGGTCATCCCCATGCGGCCGCCATACTGCACGCCCGGCTGCAACACGGCCACCGCGGCCAGGTTGCGCCCCGCCATCGGCAACTCTTGGATGGGCCGCGTGTCCACTACCTGGCCCAGAGTGGCTTGGTCGGTGCTCAGCAAGGGCGCGCCCGTGCCGGTGACTTCCACGGTCTGGACCTGCGTGCCAACCTCCAGGTGGAAGTCGATGCGGGCTCGCAGGTTCAACTGAAGATCAATGCTGGTGCGCGTTGCGGTCTTGAAACCCGCAGCCTCCACCGTGACGGAGTACTCGCCCGGATCGAGCAGCGGGAAGTTGAAGTCGCCGGTGCTGGAGGTGGTGTCCTGGCGCTTGATGCCCGTTTGCACCTGCAGCAGCGTGACCTTGGCGCCGGCCACCACTGCGCCGCTGGGATCGAGCACGGTGCCGGTAATGGAGGTGGAAGAAGTTTGGGAGCACAACGGAAGAGCGCCCGTAAGCACACAGAGCAGTACTGCCATTCCTAGACGACGCATCATAATTTTCATTCCCCTGACTGCAGTAATAACCCATGCTACATCGGAAGGCGCGATTGTGTCAAACGGGAAAAAGTGTAAATAGTGGCGGGTCAGCCTGGCACTGGCGCTGCGGCGGGTTCGAGCGGGCCGAGCAGCGCCCACAGGATCAGGGCGCAGACCAGCGGCAGGATTCCAAATCCGATGAACACCGGCACATACGAATAGTGATCGATGGCCCACCCGGTGAGCAGCGTGAAGACCATGCCGCCGAAGCCGGAGCCCATGCTGGCCAACCCCCAGATCGAGCCCAAGATGCTCTTGGGAAACACGTCGGCGGGGAATGCGAGCATGTTGGCGAGGCTGCCGGTGTAGCCGAGCATCGCCAGCGAAACCAGGGCGATCGACCAGCGGACGTCGCCGACCAGCACGGCCGGGATGGCCGCGGTCATCAGCGCGGCGAACAGCGTGACCGCGCCCTTGCGGGCGACGGTGCGGGCGAGGCCGCGCCGCAGCAGAACTCCGCCCACCCACCCGCCCAGCAGATTGCCGAAGCCCGCGACCAGGAAAGGAATCCAGGCAAACTTGCCGATGGAAGCCAGGTCGAAGTGCCGCGCGCGCTTGAGATATTCGGGAAACCAGAAAATATAGAAGTACCAGACGGGGTCCATGAAGACCTTGGCAAGCGTGAAGGCCCAGACGAAGCGGGTGCGAAAGAGCTGCCAGAGGGGAACGCGCGAGGTGGCCGCGCGGCTGGTCTCGGCCGGAGTGTAGTAAACAAGCTGCCACAGCAGCAGCCACACGAAGCCGATCGCGCCCACCAACAGAAAAGCGCGCGGCCAGCCGGAGCGCACCACGATCCAGACGACCAGCGGCGGGGCCACAATGGCCCCCACGGAAGAGCCGCTGTTGAACAGGCCGGAGGCCAGGGCGCGCTCGCGCTCCGGAAACCATTCGGCGACCACCTTGACGGAGGCCGGCCAATTGCCGGCCTCGCCCATGCCCAGCAGAAAGCGGCAGAACCCCAGCGACCACGGGCCGGTGGCCAGAGCGTGCAAGACCGCCGCCGCCGACCACCAGGCCATCGAGAGCGCGTAGCCCAGCCGCGTGCCGAGCCGGTCGATGAGCGGGCCGGAGACGCCGTTCAGGATCGTGTAGGCCAGCAGAAAGGCGAACACCACGCGCGAGTAGACGACGTTGCTCATCTGGAACTGCTCGCGCAGCAGGGGGGCTACGACCGAGAGCGTCTGGCGGTCCAGATAGTTGATGACCGTAGCCCAGAACGCCAGCGAGATCATGAGCCATCGCAGGCGCGGCGGGCTCGCGTCGGTCATGCCGGATCGACCTGGCTAGCCGCGGGCCAGGCTCTTTACAATGTCGTTGTAGATGACGAAGACGAACAGCAGCATCAGGAAGACGAAACCGGCCTGCACGATACGCTCTTTGACGGCCAGGTTGATGTCGCGGCCGATGAGCGACTCAAACAGCAGCAGGATGATGACGCCGCCGTCCAGAATGGGGATGGGCAACAGATTGAAAATGCCGAGATTGAGGCTGATCGCCGACATGACCATGATCAGGTCGGTGAACCCGTGGCGGGCGGCGTCGCCCGACAGACGCGCGATGCCGATGGGGCCTTCGAGCGACTTCGGCGACATGCGCCGCTGCACGATGCCCCGCAAAAACTCGAAGATCAGGGAGGTGTTCTTCCTGTTCCAATCGATCGACTCGCGCAGCGCGGCCGGGAAAGATAGCCGCGTCACCACCTTCACGTACTTCGGCATCAGACCGACGCCGATGCGCCAAGCCGCGCCCTCGTCCTTCGACTCGGCATGAAAAACCGGCGTGACGGTGGCGCTGTGCTCGACCCCGTTGCGGAGGTAAACAATCACCACCGCCTGGCCGCCTTTTTCCTGCAGAACCTGGGGCAGCTTGCGGCGCGAGCGAATGGGCTGGCCATTTACGGAAACGAGCACATCGCCGGTCTTGAGGCCGGCCTGGGCGGCGGGCATGCCGGCCACGATCTCGCCCAACTGCACCGGCACCTGCTCGGACCATCCGGTGTAGCCGATGCCGGTCGAGGGATCGGAGGTCGGCGTGACCGTCACGTCAAGCTGCCGGCCGCCACGCTCGATGCGCAGGTGCATCGGCTGGCCGGCGGCGGCGACCGCTCGCAGGGTCACGTCTTCCCAATTGGGGCTCTGCTTGTCGTCGATCGAGACAATCTTGTCGCCCTCTTTCAGACCTGCCTTGTCGGCCGGGGAGTTGGGCTCCACGTCGCTCAGCACCGGCGTCTGATCCAAAAACGCTAGCCGCTCGTAGCGGACCATGTAGAGGCCCACCAGCAGGGCCACCGCCAGAACTACGTTCATCGCAGGTCCCATTACGGCGATGATGAGGCGCTGCCAGCGGGGCTTGGCCGAAAACTCGCGGGGGTCGCTGGTGTGATCGTCGCCCGGCTGCTCGCCGGACATCTTGACGTAACCGCCTAGCGGCAGAGCGCAGACGCGGTAGTCCGTTTCGCCCCACTTCTTGCCAAACAGCCGTGGGCCGAAGCCGAAGGCGAAAGCGTCCACCTTGACGTCGAAGTACTTGGCAGCCGCGAAATGCCCCAGTTCGTGGATGAGAATCATCACGCCGAGAACGAAGATGACCGCTACGACGTCTTGCAGAATGAACATGAATTCACCCGTTGCAACTTTCCGCTACCACCGTGGCGCGGCCCGCTACAAAATCCTCCTGCCCTTCGTATCGGCCTAAGATCTGCTCAGCGCACGCCCTGGACTCGCGGTCAACCTCCAGAACCTCCGCTATCGACGCCGACCGCCGCACCGGCACGCTCGATAAAGCGCCCGCGACCACCCCAGCCATGGCGGAAAAGCCGATCCGGCCGGCCAGGAACGCCGCAACTGCCACTTCGTCGGCAGCGTTCAAAGTGCACCCCGCCGAGCCTCCCATTTCGAGTGCTCGATACGCTAACCCGAGAGCCGGAAATTTGTCTCGGTCGGGGGGCTCGAAATCCCATTGTCTCACAGTTTTCCAATCCAGTTTGCGGTTTTCCGGACAAGCCTGGCGCTGGGGGTAATACAGGGCGTACTGGATGGGCATTTTCATGTCGGTGACTCCAAGCTGGGCGAGGATGGAGCCGTCCTGGAACTCGATCATGGCATGCACGGTGGATTGGGGATGGATCACCACGTCCACCTGGTCGGGCCGGAAGCCGAACAGGTGGCAGGCTTCGATAACCTCGAAGCCCTTGTTCATCAAAGTGGCGGAGTTGATGGTAATACGGCGGCCCATCTTCCAGGTGGGGTGGCGGAGGGCCTGGGCCGGGGTGACGCGCGCCAGCTCCGCCGCCGGCGTGGAGCGGAAGGGGCCGCCCGAAGCGGTGAGGATCAGCCGGCGAACTTCGTGGCGCCGCTCGGCTCCCCGCAGACACTGGTGCATCCCGTTGTGCTCGCTATCGACCGGGAGCAACTCGGCGCCGGAGCGCTCGGCCGCGGCCATCACCAGATCGCCGGCCGCCACCATGACTTCTTTGTTAGCCAGCGCCACGCGCTTGCCCCGGCGCACCGCCTCATAGGTAGCCGCAAGGCCCGCTACGCCGACCGCGGCTGAGACGACGATGTCAACCTCGTCGGCGGTGGCCGCGGCCAGGTTCCCGGCCGGGCCGTGGAGAATCTGCGGGTGGGCGCCGCTGTGGTGCGGGGCCAGGCGTCGCTCCAGCAGTTCCGCGGCTTCGGGCGTGGCGAGTGACACGAGCGACGGCCGGAACTCCAGCACCTGGCCGAGCAGCACGTCCACGTTCTGGCCCGCGGCGAGCGACCATACCTCGAACTCGCCGCCACTTTCCCGGACCACCTCCAGCGTGTTGGCGCCGATCGAGCCGGTAGAGCCCAGTATGGCGAGACGTTTCATGGGTGCGAAGGCAAGCCTGTCTCAACCTACCTAATACTCATTCCCCTTGTACAGCGCGGCCACATACTTCTCGTAGCCGTTGTACATCAAGGTGGGGCGGGATTCCATGGTGGGGATCACCTTCTCGTGGGCCTGCGACCAGCGCGGGTGCGGGCGCTTGGGATTGACGTTGGAATACCAGCCGTACTCATCAGGTACCGCTACGTTCCACAGCGTCGGAGGCCGCTTGGCGGTGAACTCGATCTTCACGATGGACTTGATGCTTTTCAGGCCGTATTTCCAGGGTGTGATGAGCCGGAACGGTGCGCCATTTTGCTTCGGCAGCGAATGGCCGTAGAGTCCGGTGACAAACAGGGCCAGCTCGTTCATCGCCTCGTCCATCCGCAGCGCTTCGAAGTAGGGCCAAGGGTAGTGGGGCTGCGAGCCGATGCCCGGCATTTCCTTGGGCCGGTAAAGCGTCACCATGCGCATGAACTTGGCCGTGGGCTTCGGGTCCACTTCCTTGATCAGCGCCGAAATCGGGAAGCCGGTCCACGGCACGGCCATCGACCAGGCCTCTACGCAGCGCATGCGGTAGAGCCGCTCCTCGAGCGGGAAGCGCCGTACCAGATCGTCGAAGTCATAGGTCCGCGGCTTGTTGACCAGCCCGGTCACCTCGACCTTCCACGGGCTGATCTGAAACTTGTCGACGAGGTCTTTGACAACCTGCTTCTCGATGGTGAACTCGTAGAAATTGTTGTAGCCGGTGGCCGCCCATTCCGGTGTGATGGGACGGTCCAGCTCGTACTTGGGATTGCGCTTCGCCGGATAAAGCGGATGATTTGTTACGGCGGCCTTCAGGCTCGAAGCCACGAGCGCGTCGAGGCCGGCGAAACCCAGCGTTTCCAGGAACACGCGGCGGTTCTGGCTGGCGGCTTCGGGCGTGGCCTCGCGCTCCGGAATTTCCCAGCCTTTCGGTATTTTGATCAGCATGATTCCTCAGGCATCGCGCCTAACCCGATTATAAGCCCGGCGGCAGCGCGGCGGAGGGGCCCGAGTTGCTTTGGGGATGGGACGCGGCGCGACTCGCTAGACACGAGAATCGTCCTGGTTATAGAATCTTCTCGTCGAACCAGGCGGTCGGTTTTCACCAAACCGTGACGAGCAAAGAGCCGCGAAAGAGGCGCGGACTGAGAGCGGCGCCAAGAGCGCCGGCGCGGTGATCGACGAATGGCATTGTCCTCGGGTAATCGCCTCGGCCCTTATGAAATCGTCGCCCCGCTCGGCGCAGGCGGCATGGGCGAAGTGTACCGAGCCCGCGATGCGCGGCTGGGGCGCGATGTGGCGCTGAAGGTCCTGCCCGACGTTTTCGCCAAAGACGCCGAGCGCATGGCGCGCTTCGAGCGCGAGGCGCAGTTGCTGGCCTCGCTCAACCATCCCAACATCGCGGCGCTTTACGGGCTCGAAGAGTCGGATGCCGTCCGCGCCCTGGTGATCGAGTTGGTCGAAGGCC
>DASQHK010000695.1:0-7097 GCA_035632135.1 Bryobacterales bacterium | reverse complement strand
TGATCCTGGCCGGTGGCATCGGCATCACGCCGTTCCGAAGCATGGTCGTGCGGGCGGCGCAAGAGAAGCTCGCCCACCGCATTTTTCTCTTCTATTCCAACCGCCGGCCCGAAGACGCAGCGTTTCTGGATGAACTCGCATCGCTCCAGCAGCAAAATCCGAACTACAAGTTCATCCCCACTATGACCGATGTGAGTAAATCGCGGCGACCCTGGAAAGGCGAAACCGGCTGGATCAACAGGGAAATGCTGGCGAAGTATCTGACGGGCGTGGAGTCGGCCACCTATTACATTGCCGGCCCGCCAGCCATGGTAAAGGCGCTCCACGCCACGCTCAACGCGGCCAGCGTCGATGACGACGACATCCGCACCGAAGAGTTCGCGGGCTACTAGGGCAGACGCACCGCGGCTCCCGTGTTCACCGGCTTCTCCACTCCGTACAGCGTCATGATAGGATGCCGGACCACGGCGCGGAACTCATAGTTGCCGGCTCTAGATACTCCTGAGAGGCACTGACCGAACCCGCCTGGCGACGACTGCCGCGCGAGCGGAAGATCCTTCCACGGCGCGGTTGGCTCATAAAGGTCGGCCAGAGCCTTGGCCGGCCGGTATTGAAAACCCGCCTCCACCGACGAAGCGTCGCCGAGACTCTGCAGCTCGCCCCGCAGCTCGTAGCAGCCCGCTACCGCGTCCCAACGCGCCTCGCCGGTTGAAAACCGTGGCGGCTGGAGCGCCGGTTGTGCGTTGGTGATCTTCAGCACCGCCGGGTTCGGCCAGCGCCGGTTGTCGTAGAGCCGCTGCGCCCGGTAAGCGGTGATGTGCAGGCCCTGCTGGTCCTGCTTCCAGGTCGTCTTGGGGATCACCGCCGGCCGGTACTCCAGGATCTCGTCCGACTGGCCCAGCACGCTCACCCGCGTATCTTTGGTCGCGCGCACCGAGCGCAGCAGGAACGTCTTCGGCTCGCCCAGCTTCCAGTTAGTGCCGGTGATGAACGCATACACATCCGGCTCGCTTCTCCTGCGCGTGAACCAGATGTTCCCTTCGTTGGTCAGCACCCACGGCCTGACGCTCTCAATCGACTCGCCATTGACGAAATTCCACAGTGCGATCTCGCGCAGCCGCCCCGCCTGCTCCGGCGCCAGCTCGCCGTCCGGCTTGGGGCCCACGTTCAGCAGGAAGTTGCCGCCCTTGGCCCGGATTTCAATGAGCGTCTGGATCAGTTCCCTGCCCGACTTGTACTCCTCGTTGGTCGGCTTGTACTGCCACGAAGTGCCCATGGTGATGCAAGCTTCCCACGCTTGATCGAGCGGCACGCCGGGCACATACTGCTCCGGGGTCTCCATCGCTCCACGCGTAACGACGATATCAGGATTCAGTTCCCAGGCGTATTCCTTGAGCCCGTCAGCCGGACCGTCGATAAACAGGAAATCGATCGGCCCATACTTGGTCAGAAGCTCTTTGAGTTGCGCCTTGTCGTGAGCGAGCAGGCCCGGCAGC
This sequence comes from Bryobacterales bacterium, assembly GCA_035632135.1. Taxonomy (GTDB): domain Bacteria; phylum Acidobacteriota; class Terriglobia; order Bryobacterales; family JACQDG01; genus DASQHK01. The sequence goes on along the minus strand of DASQHK010000695.1, from coordinate 5,601 downwards.
TCTTTGGTAGTCGTCCGCGGCGCGGGCGGCCGCGCGATAGGATAACTATTCTCATGAAACCAGTGGAAATCATCGGGCGAAATATAGAGGCCCGTGGCGATGCCCTGCTCCCGAAACGCCTTGATCACTTCCGCCACGACGTCCCGGTGAAACGGCGTGTGCATCACGTTGAACGGCGTGGTCGCCGTATCCCACATGCAAAAGCCCGCGTGGTGCTTGGCCGTGAAAACCACGTATTTCATGCCGGCCAGCTTCGCCAGCTCCGCCCAGCCGCGCGGATCGAACCGCTCCGGATGGAAAAGGCCCGGCAGGATGCGGTAATACCGCTCCACGTAATCCGGCGAGGCGCCCACCAGGGAGTGGCTGATCACCGAGCCGAGCGGCACGTCCACGCCCCAGTGAATGAACATGCCAAAGCCGAGATCGCGAAACCGCTCCACCCGCTCCGGCCGGTTGCCGGCGCTGCTTTGGGCCCACAGCAGGGAACAGCACATCGCCAGCCCGGCACAGATGCCCATCAAGCGTTTTCTCCGCGTCATAGATCCCATCACTCCGCCCCCGCTCACGTGTTACAAGCTCAGGGAGCGATCTTCTCCAGTTCTTCCGCCGCCGAGTTGATCAGCGCCGCCTCGTTTTCGAGGATCTTCCCCACGCGCGCGATCTGCGCATCGGCCTCCTGCCACTGCTTCTGCTCGATCGCTTCCCGCACTGCCGGAATGGTCTTGACGCCGTAGCCGGTGTAAAACCCCGGCGCATAAATCTGGTGCTGGAACCACGGCCGGTTCGGCAGACCCGCCGGGTCCGCCAATCGCCGCTCGCTCTCGATCAACTTCGCATTCAGGTCCCGCAGCGGCGCCCGCCCGAGCGCTGCGCCACCATTGGCCTGCACTCTGGCAAGGGCTCTATCGTAGCGCTCCGCGCTGCGCGTGATCGCTGCCGTGCCGTTCTCGAGCGGCGCGAAGCTCAGATAAGGCGGCGTGTCTTCCCTCTTCGGCGGAACGAGAGGCTTTCGCGGGTCAGCCGTGGCGCTGAACACGCCCTCCTCGATTTCCTTGTTCCGCTCCTTGATTTCGTCCTGTTTGTCTTTCAAAAGCTTTTGCAGCTCACTGACATATCTCTGCACGGTGTCGGCGAAATCGGTGAAGTCGTAGGGCAGCAGTTCGGCGTCGGCCAGCCGCATCACCGCTGTGCCGATGGTCTGGGCGAGCGCCCGGCCGTAAACGAAGTCGTAGTCGGAGAAATGCGTGTACCAGTAATAGTCATCGTAGATCGAGTGGTAGATGCCGCCGCCGTCTTCGCCGGAGTAGCTCAGATTCAGCGAAGCGACCCCGAGATGATCGAGGAAGACCGTGTAGTCGGAGCCGGAGCCGAGCGCGCTGATTCGGAGGTCCGTCCGGCGCCGCGCCTCCCCGCGGCTCTGCGGCGAGGCGATGCGCGCAAGCTGCAGCCGCTTCCACGCCGTCATCTTCTTCTCCGGGTCCTCGATGTCGCGCGCCACGCCGTTCACGAACTTCTGGAGCGTGTGCGATCCCGACGCGGCCAGGTACCCCCGGCTGTTGGAGTCGCTGTTGATATACACCGCCGCATGCTGTCGCAGCTCCGCGTCGTGAGCCTCGGCCCACTCGGTCGACCCCAGCAGCCCTTCCTCTTCGCCGTCCCAAACGCAATAGAGGATCGTTCGCCGCGGCTTCCATCCCTGCTTCAGCAGCTCGCTCAGCGCCCGGGCCTCTTCCAGCAGCGCGTTCGCCGCGGAAACCGGATCTTCCGCGCCGTTCACCCAGCCGTCGTGGTGGTTGCCGCGCACGATCCATTCGCCGGGATCGCTCGCGCCGGGAATTCTGGCGATGACGTCGTAGAGCCGCTTCTGATCCCAGTTGGCCTTCACCAGCAGATGCGCCTTCGCCGGCCCGGGGCCGATGTGATAGGTAATAGGCAGGGACCCGCGCCAGTTCGCCGGCGCCACCGGCCCCCCGAGCGCGGCCAGCAGCGGCTGCGCGTCGCCATAGGAGATCGGCAGAACGGGGATCTTCGTCAGCGTCCGGGCCTCGGCGAGCGGCAGGCGCTTGGCTTCCGCCGTCGCCCCCACGCCCGGCGTCAGCGGATCGCCGGGATACACCGGCATGTCCATCACGCTGCCCCGCTGCACCCCGTCGCGCGGGCGGTAGGGGCCGCGCGGAAACACGTCGCCCTGGAAATAGCCGTCTTCGTGCGGGTCGGAATAGATCAGGCAGCCCACCGCCCCGTGCTCGCCCGCAACCTTGGGCTTGATGCCGCGCCACGACGCGCCGTAGCGGGCTATCACGATCGCTCCTTTCACCGAAATGCCCAGCCGCTCCAGCCGCTCGTAGTCCTCCGGGATCCCGTAATTCACGTACACCAGCGGCGCGGTCACATCGCCGTCAGCCGAGTAGGCATTGTAACTAGGCAGTTGCTCGCTGTGCTGGCCTGACGTCGGATCGCCCTGTACCGTCGGCTCTTCGAGCTTCGCGGTGAACCTTGTTGGCTCTACCATCTCCACCGCGCGCTGCTGCGGCGTCGGAAAAAGCACGTCGAACGTCTCAATGTGCGCGTCCAGGCCCCATCCCCTGAACTTCGCGAGGATCCACTCCGCGTTGTCTTTGTCATAGGGCGATCCCACATGGTGCGGCCGGGCCGAGAGCCGCCGCATATACTCCCGCAGGTTTTCCGGGCTGGGAATGGCCCGAAGCTTCGCTTCCCATTCCCGCTCGGAGCGCGCCGCCTCATCCGAGTAACCCCGCAGGCTCACCCGCTCGCCGCCCGTCTGGGCCGCCAGCGCCAAAACAAACAACGAAACGCAACCGCCCTTCCACAGCCGCAGCATTCGAGCCTCCTTCCACCGTGCAAGTGGCAATCATACGTTGCCCCCGCCACTGACGCAAATTGGCGGCGCCTAGGGGCGGCCTGCCACCCGCGCTAGAATGGCTGTTTCCGATCGGAGGTTTCATTATGCATCGAAGACAGTTCTTGGAAGGATCGTTGGGAGCCGGCGCGCTGCTGGGCGCTCCCGGCCCCGCTGCCGCGCAGGCCCAGCGGGAGATGGAGGCTGGCGGCACCGGCAGCACCTCGTACAACGTCGAGGTCACCATCGAGCGCCCACAGCCCGGCCAGCCGCATAAGGGCAAGATGCTCGCCGCCATCCAGCCTCACTGCGACGACGTCCCCATCTTCGCCGGCGGAACCGTGCTCAAGCTGCTCGACGAGGGCTATGAAGGAATTCTCATCACCATGTCGAACGACTCCATGGCCGGCGAGGGATTGTCCATCGGCGAGATCGTGCTTAAGAACGAGCGCGACACCAAGGAGGTGGCGCGGCGGCTGGGCCTCAAAGAGGCGCTCTTCCTGAACTATCCCAACCACAACATGGATGCCTGGCCGATCATCGAGATGCGCGCGCGGCTGACCTTTCTGTTCCGGCTCTACAAGATCGATACCGTGCTGGTCTACGATCCGTCGGCGCTCTACGAGCGGAACCCGGATCACTACGTGACCGCCCGGGCGGTCGAGTGGGCCTGCGCCACCGCCGCATCAAGCTGGGATTATCCGGAGCATTTCAAGGCGGGCCTTACGGCCCACGGCGTGCGAGACCGGTATTACTACGCGCGCGGGCCGCAACTGGTGAACCGCGTGGTCGATATCGGCCGCTACATCGACCAGAAAGTTTATGCCAACATGGCCAACGTCACGCAAGGCCCTGCCGGCGACACCGGGGCGAAGCTCCGCCGCAAGCTCGCCGCGCAGGGCAAGCGGCTGCCGCTGCTCGGCGCGAGCGACGAGACAGCCAGCCGGGCCTATGTCAAAGAGTTTGCTCTGGAGCGCGACCGGCTGCGCGGCCAGGCCCATGGCCTCGCATACGCCGAGTACTACCACTATGTTCCACCCGATGAGTCCGATGTAGAGGAGTATATAGGAAGGCACGCGGTGCCGCTGTAGCCGCGCGCGCCTCGTAACTCCGCGGTGCCGGCACCGCTTCCAGGCGATCCGGTGACGGAAGTGCTAGACTTTTGAAAAGAAGAAGGCTGGAGTGGCGGAACCGGCAGACGCACGGGACTCAAAATCCCGCGCCCTTCACTGGGCATGAGAGTTCGACCCTCTCCTCCAGCACCATGTTTTCAATGCGATAGAGGCACTCCGCAACCGCCAGGCTGACCCCAGCCTTGCTCGAAACCTCGCTAGTGCAACCGCGCGGCGCTCCTGGCACCCGCTGCTGGGCTTCTCTGCCTCACTTTCCGAAGGCAAAATTTGGCCGGTGCTGAAACAACAACCGGCGGATCGACACTCCATGTATGGAGACTGCAAGTATGTACCTATTCTGCGACTCCTCCACGGGACGGAACCAAAACTCGACAGGGCCACAGTTCGGAATGAGACGGCTTTCCCTCAACGCCCTCATCATCGCCGCAATCGTCGGCGTGCTTGGCGCCTTTGGAACCACACTGGCGCGGTATTACCATCTCGTGGCCTCCCTGCAACTGCTCACCCAGTGAGCGCCCAGCTCCGGCAGCCCCGGAAAACCCGGCGCGCCGGCTGTTCCCGCGGAGTTTCCTTCCCAGCAGCGGAGCCGCGCCACTAATATTTCCGCCCGTTCCATCCGATTCAACAACGAGGCAGACCCGACCGGACCGTTCCCGCGTATTTCTTTCTTCCCCTCCCAGCGGGTTTAGCCCGGGTCGGGTCATCATTAGCGGCCAGGATGCGGCGGCCCCGGGCCGTCTCCACGCGGAGGGCGTCTGCTGGGGTCAGGTGGGCCTTGACCGTATCGAGCAGCTCCACAGCTTCGGCCGGTTGAAGAGGAAGTCGGCGAAGCTGATTTGCATCTCGCCGGCCCGTTCCAGCCGGGCCAGCGACGCGGAGCACGCCACGATGGGCGTGCCGCTGGTTTCCGGCCTGGCGCCGAGCTTTTTGGCCAGATCAGGCTCACCGGGCACTTCGCCACGATCTCCAGGGCGGCGCGCCCGGCGCCGGCTTCGAGCACCACCCAAGGTCCCTCTTACCACCGGCGGCTGAGAGTCGTTGCGGCCTGGGCGGCTGCGGTGGTTCCATGGAAGACATGAGCAGCCAGGCAGGGCGGGTGAAGATGGAGCGGCTGGCCCCGATCGCCGCACGGACCGCCGCCCTTGACTGGGACCGCATCGAGGAATCCCTTGGGGAGTTGGGGTACGCCAAGACGCCGCCCCTGCTGCGGCCCGCGGAGTGCGCCGGGCTCATCGGCCTTTACGGCGACGATTCCCGCTTTCGCACCCGCATCGACATGGCGCGCTACCGCTTCGGCCTCGGCGACTACAAGTACTTCGCCCATCCGCTACCCGCTATTGTCGAGGATCTTCGCCGCGCGGCCTATCCGCCGCTGGCCGCCATCGCCAACCGCTGGATGGAGACCCTCGGCTCGCGCGAACGCTATCCGGCCGGGCTGGCGGAATTTCTCGCCTTCTGCCACGAGCGCGGGCAGGCCAAGCCCACGCCGCTCCTGCTGCACTACGAAGCCGGCGGTTACAACTGCCTGCACCAGGATCTCTACGGCGAGGTTGCCTTCCCCTTCCAGCTCACCTGCTTCTTGAGCCGCCGGGAGCAGGACTACACGGG